>NZ_JBEPXO010000028.1:0-40360 GCF_041641895.1 Salinigranum sp.
CTCTCACCCGCGTCCCCCCGCTCGGACTGTCGCAGAGCGACACGTCCCAGCCGTGAGCCGCCGCCACCTGCTGGACGATGTGGAGGCCGAACCCGGCTCCTCCCGCCGTCGAGTAGCCGGCCGTGAACGCCTCCGCACGCTCGTCGTGCGGGACGCCGGGGCCGTCGTCGTCGACGACGAAGCCGTCCTCGCGGAGGTGGACCGTGACGGTGACGTCCTCGCCGCCGTGGTCGATGGCGTTCCGGAGCACGTTCTCGAGCAGGTGACGCAGTCGGCTCGGGTCGGCCCGGACCGTCCCGACGCTCTCCGGTCCCTCGTCCGTCACCACCAGTTCCGCGTCCTCGCACCCGTCGGCGGTGAGTTCCCAGGCGGCCTCGACCGTGTGGCGGAGGTCGACGCGCTCGACCCTACCGAGGGCACGCCCTGCACGGGCGAGCGAGAGCACGTCCTCGACGATTCGCTCCATCCGTGTGAGCACCGTGTCGAGCGCTACCAGGTGGTCGCTGTCGAGTTCCTCACGGGCGAGCGCCAGCCGTGCGGTGGCCGTCCCGAGCGGGGTGCGGAGGTCGTGTGACACCACCCCGGCGAACTCCGCCAGCCGCGCCTTCTGCTCCCGAAGCTCCCGTTCGCGTCGCTTCTGGTCGGTAATCTCTCGCGAGACGGCCATCACCCGGTCGACCGAGCCGTCGGGCCCCTCGACCGGGAGGGTCCAGACCCGGTACTCCCGGTCCCGGTACGACTGCTCGAACTCGCTCGTCCGACCCTCGCACGCGTCGCCGAGGGCCGCCTCGATTTCCGCCGCGATGGGCTCCGGGAACCGCTCGCTCGGCGACGCTCCGACGACGTCGGCAGGGTCGAGGCCGACGTCGTCCAGCCCCGACCCGCCCGCGAGGACGCACGTCAGGTCCTCGTCGTAGAGGAACACCCCATCCTGCGGGATGTTCTCGACGAGGTGCCGGTAGCGCTCGAGCGCGGCGGCCAGTTCGGACTGGAGCCGTCGCCGGTGGGTGACGTCCTGGTGGACGCCGACCATCCGCACGCTCTCGCCGTCGTCATCGACGAGTTTCCCCCGCGCGGCCACCCAGCGGACGTCGCCGTCCGCGTGACGCATCCGGAACTCCGCCTCGTACGTGCCGTCCGTCTCGACGGCACGTTCGAGTTCTGACCGGACCGCCGGGAGGTCGACTGGGAGGATCAGATCGGTGAACGCCTCGAACGTCCCTCCGAACGACCCCGGTGTCAGTCCCATGACCCGTTCGAGGGTCTCGGTCCACCGTACCGCGTCCGTCTCGAGGTCCCACTCCCAGACGCCGGTGCCGGTCGCTTCCAGCACCAACTGGAGGTTGCGCCTGGTCTCGGTGAGCGTCCGTTCCCGCTCGCATCGGTCGGTGACGTCCGTCAGCGAGAACACGACGCTCTCGACTGTCCCGCGGTCGTCGAACAGAGGTGCCCCGTTCACCACGAGTACCTTCCGCGTGCCGTCGGGCCACTCGATAGTGTGCTGGAACCCGGACACGGGCTGGCCGGAGTCGAGTATCCGCCTGAACGGCAGTTCCTCGTCCGGGATGGGGTCACCGGCGCAGTCCCTGATGTGCCAGCGTGGGTCGTCGTACGTCCGCGCTGTCACCGCCGACCGCTCCAGGCCGAGCACCTCCCTGGCGCGCCGGTTCGCGTAGGTGAACCGGCCGTCGACGTCTAACTGGGTGACGCACCCGGGGACGGTCTTGAGAATCTGTTCCAGTCGATGGCGGCGGTGCTCGGCGCGGGCCGAGGCGCGGGCGGCCGTCACCGCGTTGGTGATGCGGTGAGCCAGGAGGTCGTACTGGTCCGTCCCGAAGCTCTTCTGGAGGTAGTCGGTGACGCCGGCCGAGATGGCCTCGCTCGCCACCTCCTCGCTCCCCTTCCCCGTGAACAGGACGAACGGGAGGTCCGGATACGACTCGCGGACGGCCGCGAGGAGGTCGAGGCCGGTGCCACCCGGCATGTCGTAGTCGGAGACCACGCAGTCGACCGGTGCGGTGGCGAGCCGTGCCACTGCCTCGTCGGCACTGGTAGCTGTTTCGACCTCGATTCGCCCGTTCACTTCCTCGACGAAGGCCGCCGCCGTCTCGGCGAACCCCGCGTCGTCGTCGACGTGGAGGACGCGAATCGGGTCTTCGTCCCCCGCGAGCCTGTTCATCTCCACCGTCTCCCTTCGCGAATCCCTGGCTTAAACACGCCGCCGGCGCCTGTCGACGAGCGTGACGGTTCGATGCCGCCCGGGCCCGTACCGCCACCGCCGGCCCGACCCGCACCCCACAGTCGACCCCGACTGCGGGGAGATTTGGAAGGGCGCTTTTTCTCCTCGTCCGGCGTCTCTGTGGTATGAGACGACGAACGGTCCTGGGGGCGGCCGGCGGGCTCGTGGTGCTCGGAGGCGGCGGCTATCTGGGGTGGGAACTGTTCGCCCCCGAACGAGCGACCCGGGTGGACGAAGAGCGTTCGATGGCGAGCGCGACGGACGGGACGAGGGGAGTCGAGGTCCTGAAGCGGGGGGAGTTCGTGGGGAAAGCGGGTCACCGCTGCTCGGGAACGGTCGAACTCGCTCGGGACGACACCGGCCTGTTCCTCCAGTTCCGCGACTACGAACAGACCCCGGGACCGGACGTGTTCTGTTACCTCACGCCCGCCACGGACCCGGACACGACCGAGGCCATCGAGGCCGGCGTGAAGACCCTCGTCGACGGTGGAGCTGACGGCGGCGAGATGACGAAGACGGGGACGTTCACACAGTCGCTGTCGGCGGGCGTCGACGTCGACGCGACGAACGGCGTCGGCATCTGGTGCGACCGCTTCGCCACCCCGTTCGGCGCGGCGACGCTGTCGCCGGTCGGCTGACCGCCTCTCCCCGCCGGGTCGGGGTACGTCTGCGCCTCGACAGCCACCACTAGCACGGCGAGATGGTCGTCCCGTCCAGCCGCCGGGTGGTCTCGGCGGTGACGAGGTACGTCGCCTCGGACCGGCCGTCCGCCTCGACCGTCTCGGTCCCGTACCAGAACGGGTGGACCACGTCAACGTAGACGCCCGCCGAGGTCCGGTTGACGACGTTCGCCTCGGCCTCGACCCCGGTGTACGAGTTCGTCCCCCAGCCGTCGACGCAGGAGGCGTTTCCGAGGCGGTCCCGCAGGTGACGCTCCTCGGCGGTGAGCGCTCGCTCCCGTGCAGTCTCGTCGGAGACGGCCGGGCCACCGGGGACACCGAAGCTGCCGAGGCAACCGGTCACGGAGAGGAGCACGAGGAGGGGGACGACGCCCGTTCGGCGTCGTCTCGTGGAGTGGGTGGAGGGCATCGGCGACCCGTCGGGCCGGCCGAAGAAGTGTCTTCTGTCGCTCCCGGTCGACTCACGCGTACTGGTCCGTCACGTCTCGGAGTTCGACCCGGCCCTCGGGGACGCGGTAGGCGACGACGACGTCCTTCTCCGCGCTCGGGTCGTCGACGGTCTTGTCGACGGCGTAGCCGACGTAGGTGCAGTCCTCGCGGGTGAACTCGACGACCGAGTAACCCCAGTTGTGGCCGTCGAAGAACTCGATGTGGGGGTTCATCAGCGGGACCAGCCACGAGAGCAGCGGCTCCGTGAGTCGTTTGCGCCACCCACGGGTGAGGTGCAGCGCCTCGGCGACGTTCAGCGAGGTGATGGCGGGCGTCATGAACTCGACCCCGATGCGTTCGCCCTGTGCGACGCCCTCTCCCCCCGTCACTCGCCCCGGGTAGGAGGTCTGCTGGTAGGCCGCGACGTAGCTGTGCATGTCCCCTGTGAGCGTGACGAAGTTCTCGACGCCCGCCTCGGCGACCTGTTCGGTGATTCGCATCCGCTCGCGGGTGTAACCGTCCCACCCGCCCTGTACCGGATACAGCGAGAGCGGCCCGGAGCCGATTCGGAGCGGGACGGTCAGCACCTCGTCCGCCCAGACGGTCCACGTCGCCTCCGACGTCGTGAGTGTCTCGACGAGCCACTCGCGCTGGTCCGCACCGAGCATCGTCCGTCCCGGTGGTTCGTACTGCGGACCGACGTTGTCCACGGTGGGAATCGCCTCGCGGGGCGGGTCGCGGAAGAGTCGCTCGTCGGTCATGACGAGCGTCACGAGGTCGCCGAACCGGAAGTCACGCCAGAGCCGGAACCGCTCCTGGAGGGAGGCGCCGCCGGGGTCGTACTCCACCCGGGCGGGCATGAACTCCCACCAGGCGTGCATCGCGTCGGCGACGAGTTCGGTCATGAACGTCGGGTCGTCGCTCATGGGGTGGTCACCGGCCGGCGCGTCCGTCTCGCGGTCCCAATAGACGTCGTTGATCATCTCGTGGTCGTCCCACCCCGCGATGAGGGTGTGTGACTCCAGCGCCTCCTGCAGGAAGCGGTCGCTCCGGTAGAGCCGGTAGAGGTAGCGGTAGTCGTCGAGGTTCCAGACGCGCCCGTTCCCGCTCGGGAGCGACTTCTCCCGGCCGGGGTAGTCGTACGACCCGAACCCCTTGAAGTCGCCCGCGCTCGACTCGTAGACGAAGTCGCCGACGTGGACGAGGAAGTCGACGTCCTCCTCGGCGACGTGGTGGTACGCCGGGTAGTAGCCGTTGAGGTAGTTCTGACACGCGAGCAGCGCGATGCGGAGCGACTCCGGTGACGAGTCGGGGGCTGGCAGCGTCCGACACCGGCCGGTGTTCGAGGCCGTCCCGCGGTAGCGGAACCGGTAGCAGTACTCCGTGTCGGGGTCGAGCCGCCCGTCGAGGTCGACCTTGACGGTGTAGTCGTGCGCCCGAATGCGCGCCGTCTCGGTCACGACGCCCTCGTAGCAGACGTCCTCGAAGGCCTCGTCGTGAGCGACCTGTACGCCGAGCGACTCGTCGGGGTCGAAGACGTCGGGCGCGATTCGCGTCCAGAGGATGACCCCCTCGGGCGTCGGGCCGCCGCTCGCGACGGACTGGGGGAAGACGGTCGCCGCTCCCGCCGCAGTCGCCTCGGCCGCGAAGTCGAACCCGGTGTCGCGCGGCGCCTCGAGGTCGGTCGTCAGCGCCAGGTCGTGTGAGTCGAGCACCGAGAGGAGTTCGGCGTGGTCGTCGGGTCCACGAGCGGGTTCGTCCAGCCCGCCGAGACCAGCGTCGTCTGCCATCGACGCCCGTTCGACGCGGTGGGACTTGCCCGTTGCGGCCGCGGCGTGAACTCAGTGGACGTCCCGGACGATGGAGAACAGTTCGTCGCGGAATCGGCCGGGTTCGAGCGCTCCCCCCTCGTCGCCGTCGCCCTCGAGGACGCGCGTGGGGTAGGCGCCGCCCGCGACGACGTAGTCGCCGTCGTCGCGGGGCCAGACGGCGACCCAGCCGTCGACAGCGAGTCGCGTCCCCTCGACGGTGCAGGTGGCGTCGTAGCCCACCAGCGTCGCCTCCCCGTCACTGACGCGGAAGCGTCTCGTCTCCCGCTCCTCGACGTCGCCCATCCCGCGCTCTCGCAGGCGGTCGGCGAATCCGGTCTTCGCCCGCGACGCGACGAGCTTGTTCAGCGGCTTCGACGGGTTCGCCGACGGCCGGAGCCGAAGGCGACTGGCGAAGACGAACCGGCGGAACGCCGTCTCCCCACTCGCACCCTGTCGGAGGCGTTCGTCCTCGTAGACGACCGTCGTCGCCGTGACGGTCACCTTACTCACCGAGAAGACGCGTTCGGTGGTCGTCTCGGTCGCCACCCAGCCGTCGGGCACGTCGACCCGCGGAGCCGGCGGGTCCGCGTCGGTCATCGCGTCCCCCGGACGAGGTCGAGCAGTTCGTCGCGGAAGGCGTTCGGGTCCGTCTCGGGTGCGCCGTCGAGCGTGGCAGCCAGCGACTGGTCGGGGTACCACCCGCCGGCGAGTCGGAAGTCGCCGTCGTGCGTCCAGACGCCGAGAAGCCCCGCGACGGGGACGTCGACCGGGTCTCCCCCCGTCTCGAGCCGATACCGACCCCGGTAGCGCGTCAGCGAGACACGGTCTCTCGTCTCGGTCCGGGCCCGTTCGGTCCGTCCGCGTTCGATGCGGTCGACGCCCCGTCCGCGGAGGTCGTCGACGAACGCGTCGCGCGCCTCCGAGCGGACGGTGCCGTACACGCTCGCGTTCCCCGTCAGGGGTGGCAGTGGCGGGTCGAACCCGAGCCGCGTCGCGAAGAAGAACCGCCAGGTGTGGTCGACGCCCGTCGCCGCCGCCACCCGGGCGCGGAGCGACGTGTCCTCGTAGACGAGCGTGTGTGCGAGGACCCGCATCGTCGGGAGTTCGAAGCGGACCTCCTCGCGTTCGTCCGTCCGTTCCCACCCCTGCTCCGTGAGCGACGGGACCGACGGGGCGGGGGGAGAACTCATCTCAGTGGTCGTCCTCGCGCCACTTCTGCCCACACTCGGTGCAGGTGAAGAAGCGCGTCTCGCTCTCGTCGGCCGAACGGATCTGTTTCATCTCGTAGCGGGCCCGGTCGTTGTCGCAGTCGGGGTTGGGACACTTCACACGCGTCGTGGGACCGATTTCGGCGTCGTCGACGTCGGACATGTCGACTGCACTGCTGTGCTCTTGCCCCTGTGTGGTCTTCATCGTCGCCTCCTTCGCGCGGTCACGCAGTTTCTCGTGACCCTCGGGACAGACCCACTTGTCCCCGTCCGTCTTCATCATCGAACCGCACTCGTCACAGAACTCCATAGTAGTGGATTCAAACGGTTGCCACACTTAAGCCCCGCGGACTCGTGGGGGGCGGCGGACGGGTCCTACGGCACCTCACCGACGGTCCGGGAACTCCGGGTCGCGACCCGTCACAGCGGCTCTCCCACCGACTCCGTGAGTTGGGTGTACAGCTCCTCCGGGTTCGCGAAGGAGTCGCGGTCCGACTCGGAGATGACGACACCGAGGTTGGTCTCCTCCGCGCCGACTGCGACGGTCACGTCCGAGAACGCCGCCGCGGCGTCAGCCCGCATCACCGGGTACTCCAGCCGCTCACACCGTTCTTCGAGGTCGGTGCCACCGGTCGGGTCTCTCATGCCCCCACAGAGCGGCGCCAGTGACTTGGCTGTATGGGCAGACAGTGACTGTCGGTCAAAACGGACTATCGAGAGCGAAGACTAATCCGACGGGATGGGAGGAGTCTCCGCCTCGGTACCGACGGCCCGTGAACGGTCGCCCGGCACCGACTCAGGCGTCGCCGTCCGACTGTCCGGGTTCGCCGACGGCCTCGAGGGGCAGGACGGTCTGGAGTTCGACGAACAGGTCCTCCGGGGAGGTGAACGTCGACGTCCGCGCCTGCTCGATGAGTGTTCCGAGGTTCGTCTCTCCGTCGGCCAGTAACAGCGTCGACCGCTCGAACGACGCGGCCGCCGTCTCGCGGTCGAGGGGGTACTCGAAGGTCTCGAACTGTTCGAGGAGGGTGTTCAGTTTGAGTTCGGATTCCACGTACACTATTAATCGTTATCGTATATAACCACGCCGGTCGTGTCACTCGAACACATACTCACAGCGACGCGAACGGGCGGGTCGGGCCGACTCGGAACGCTCTTTCCGCCGGCGCCGAACGCTATGGACAGATGGTCCTCGGTACCGACAGGCGGGTGCTCGCACTCGGCTTCGCCCGTATGGCGGACGCGCTCGGCAACTCCTTTCTCATCATCGTCCTGCCGCTGTTCATCGCGAGCGGCCGCGTCTCGCTGGCGGGTATCGCTGGCGTCCGCCTCGCGCTGGGTCCGGTGTCGTTTCTCGTCACCGAGTCGCTGCTCATCGGTCTCGTCCTCTCGCTGTTCGGCTTCCTGAACTCCTTCTTCCAGCCCTTCACCGGACGACTCTCCGACCGGACCGGCCGACGACGCGTGTACATCCTCTTCGGCCTCGCGCTCCTCGGCGTCGCCAGCGCGGCCTACCTCGTCGTCTCGTCGTACTGGCTGGTGCTCGTCCTCCGGGCCCTGCAGGGAATCGCCGCCGGCTTCACCATCCCGTCGACCGTCGCGCTGGTGAACGAACTCGCCACCTCGGAGGACCGGGGAGGCAACTTCGGCGTCTTCAACACCCTCCGGCTGGTCGGGTTCGGCTTCGGTCCCATCGTCGCCGGTGTCGTCGTCGAAACGGTCAGCATCGAGGCCGCGTTCGCCGTCGCCGTCGCCGGGGCGTTCGTCTCGTTCCTCCTCGTCGTCCTGCTCGTCGAGGACCCCGAGCAGGCAGACGCGAAGGCGGCCGACGACCTCTCGGTGTCGGTCCGCGGTACCGACTCGCTCCTCGACCCGGTGTTCGCGCTCGGACTCGGAACCTTCTGTATGGCCATCGGCATCGCCCTGTTCGCGACGCTCGAGGGACAGGTCAACGACCGTCTCTCGCAGGACACTCTCCTCTTCGGGGTACAGTTCGGCGCCGTCGTCATCGCGAACGTCGTGTTCCAGATACCCGTCGGGCGCGCGTCCGACCGGATGGGCCGCCGACCGTTCCTGCTGGCGGGCTTTCTCCTCCTGGTCCCGTCGGTCCTCGCACAGGGGTTCGTCACCGACTCGCTGCTCATGGTCGTCGCCCGGTTCGTCCAGGGGGCGGCCGTCGCGATGGTGTTCGCCCCGTCGCTCGCACTCGCGGGTGACCTCGCGGGCGAGGGCCAGTCGGGGACGACGCTCTCGGTCCTGACGATGGCGTTCGGCCTCGGCGTCGCGTTCGGCCCGCTCGTCTCCGGCTACCTCGAACGGTTCGGTTTCGCGGTGCCGTTCGTCTTCGGGGCCGGCCTCGCCGTCGTCGCGTTCGTCGTCACGTTCAGTCAGGTCGAAGAGACCGTCGCGGACCCGGAGGGGCTCCGACGGGCGGTCCCACAGGACGACTGACCGTCTCCCCTCGCGCTCACTCGAACTCGGCGTCGCGCTTCTCGACGAACGCCTCCATCCCCTCGCGCTGGTCGTGCGTGCCGAAGAGCCCCGACCAGGTGCGCCGCTCGAAGTCCAGCGCCGCGTCGCGCGGTGCCTCGTGGTGTTTGTTCAGCGCCTCCTTCGCCGCCTGGAGCGCGAACTTCGGCTTCTCGGCGAGTTCGGCCGCCATCTCCGCGACGTGGTCGTCTAGCTGGTCGTGCGCGACGACTTCGCCGACGAGGCCGTGCTCGTACGCGTCCCCCGCGTCGATGCGGTCACCGAAGAAGATGAGCCGACGAGCCACCTCGTCGCCGACGAGCGCCGGGAGTCGCTGGGTGCCGCCCCACCCGGGGATGATGCCCAGGTCGATCTCGGTCTGCCCGAGGACGGCACGCTCCGAGGCGACGCGGAGGTCACAGGCGAGCGCCATCTCACAGCCGCCGCCGAACGCGTAGCCGTTGACGGCGGCGATTGTCGGGGCAGGGAACTGTTCGAGCGTCCGGCAGATGTCGTGGCCCTGTTTCGCGTACGTCTCCGCCTCCTCGGTGGAGAGCGACTGCATGAACGCGATGTCCGCGCCCGCGATGAACGCCTTGTCGCCCGCACCCGTGAGGACGAGTGCGCGGACGCCCGCGTCCTCGGCGGCCGCGAGCGCCTCCTCCAGAGCGTCCATCGTGTCCGTGTTGAGAGCGTTGAGGCTGTCCGGGCGGTCGACCGTCAGGGTCGCGACGTCGTCGTCGATGTCGAGCGAGACCGTCTCCCAGTCCGTGTCCGTGGCCATGGCCGGGGCCACGTGGCCATCCCTGATAACGGTTGGCTCCGCGGTCAGATGAGTCGACCCGCGTGACGGGTGTGGTCGTCCGCCGTCCCGGCAGCCGACCGGACGAAACAGAAGTTCCATGTACGACGCCCTCCCACGAACCCACAGATGACGCTCTCCGAGGAGGCCACGGAGCGACTGACGGACATCGTCCGCCTCCAGCCCACGAAGAACAAGGAGTTGCAGGAGCGGTGGGGCCTCGACAGCGGGAGCGAGGTCCACCAGTACCTCGAGAACGAACTGAAGGAGTACTACTACCGCGACGACAACAGCCTCATCCGCGCGACGGCCGAGGCAGCGGAACTGGTCGGGGTCGACCCGGGCGTCGAAGCCGACGAGGAGGACGGGGTCCCCTCCGTCATCCGCGTCCCCGAACTCGAAGCGCAGGTGTTCGAAGCCGTCGCCGGGCCCGACGAGCGGTCGATGAGCGTCGTGAGCGTGCTCCACCGTCTCCGCGAGACGACGGCGCTGGACCCCGACGTCGACGCGGTCCGACAGGCGCTGCAGAGCCTCCGCCGCAAGGGCGTCGTCGACGTCGAGTACCGCGCCGTCCCCACGTTCAAACGGGCCGTCGCGGCCGACGCCGTAACCGTCGAGGCCGTCGAGAGCCCCTCGGGCGACGAGAGCGCGACGGGCGACTGACGACTGACGACTCGCGTACTCACGCTCGACTCCGTTCTCACTCTCGCTCCCGCTCCCGTTCTCGGACGCGGTCACGTCGGCGCGCCAGCACCCGCCTGACTCCCTTGCCCGGCCCGCCCTCGATGGGCCACCCCCGCGTCCGCCACCCCGGTGGCTCCGGTTCGAAGGCGGTACAGGAGCCGGCACACTCCGCTCCCGTCTGACACCGTCCCTTCGCCGCACAGTACGGGACGAACGCCCCTCCCACCTCGGTGAGTTCGAAGTGCCGACAGTCCGGTCGCATCGTGTCGACGTACGACCGCCACCCCCGACCGTACGCGCGCTCGGCGATGACTCTCCGGCGGTCCGCGCTGTCTTCGCCGGACGAGGACAGACGGGAGGGGTGCCACAGCACCTCCATGGTCCCCGACGCGGGGTCGAGGGCGAGGACGCCCGCCTCGACGGGGAACTCCTCGAGGAGCACTGCGGGGACCGCGTCGTCGGTGGCTCGCGTGGCGACCCACACCTCGTCGAGGAGGCCGCAGTCGACGTCGTACTGTATCTGTGCAGCGAGCGCGCGTGCGGCGCTCGCGTCGAGGTCGGGCTTGTTCTCGATGGCGACGATTCGCGAGACCCAGTCGGGGTAGGGAGCGACGCGTCGGAGTTCGATGCGGTTCCCACGGCGACGCGTCTCGACGACGCCGCGGGCGGCCGCGCGGTGGACGGCCTCGCGGACGTATCGCCAGGGGTAGCCCGGGTGAGGCAGGCCGTCGCGGTACCACGCCCACTCGGCCGGGGCGTGCCGGACGACGTGCAGGAGGTCCGAGTCGAGTTCCTCGCTACCCAGTCGGTCACGCTCGCGGAGGCCGGCGGCGTCGGCCTCGACGACGAGCGTGTCCCAGCGGCGCTTCCGCGTGCCGACCTGCCGGGCGACGAGCGCGGCGTCGGCTCTTGGCCCGTCGGGCGGCCACTCGCGCTCGGCCCACCGGCAGGTGACGAGTTCGAAGGTGAACTCCGAACTCGGGCCCGCGTCCGCGCTCGTGTTCGTCACGCGCTACGCCAGGTAGGTCCGTCCCTCCTCGGTCTTCTCCGCCAGTTCGTCGAGGTACTCGTGGGCGCGCTTGAATATCTCGCGCGGCCCGTCCTGCGTGATGGTGTTGATGGCCTGCTCGTAGTCGCGCCACTGCAGGTCGCGGTGTTCGCGGGAGAGTTCCGCGCTGGCCTCGAACGACCGCGCGATGAACAGGTGGACCGTCTTGTGGATGGTCGTTCCGTTCGCCTCGAACACGTAGCTGTAATCCTCGCGGAAACCGTCGACGAGGCGGAAATCCTCGACGCCGGCTTCCTCTTTGACTTCTCTGATTGCCGTCTGCTGGAGCTCCTCGTCGCCTTCGACCCCGCCCTTGGGGAACTCCCAGTCCCCCGGTCGGCTCTTCAGGAGCAAGTACTCCCTGTGGCCACGGGTGTCGCGGAAGAGGATCGCTCCAGCGCTAACCGCTTCCACTGCCATTACCTCTGATAACCATGCCAACGTTTAAGAGGGTGTCGGAGCCGCAGTCGTCTCTCTCCGTCGGGGTCTCTCCCCAGCCACGTGGATTCGATGAACGGCGGCGGGGGAACCGACCCGGGGGAGCGCCGACGGAGACGCCCTGTCGCCGCAGTTCAGCCGTTCCGTCGGGACCGACGGCCGCCCCCGGGCGTGGGCCGTCGACCCGGCGGCGCCGTCGAGGCGGCCGGACGGGGTAGATGTGTTTTTCAACCCGGCGGACTGAAGAGAGGGACAATGACCTTCGTCACGAAGCTCTCGCTCGAGAGCGGCGACCGAGCCGTCCTCGAGGAGACAGTCACCGACATAAAGGAGTTCCTCGAGCGGAAAGGCGCGGAGTGTCGCGGCCCGTTCAACGACCCGCCGGAGCGTCTCTCCGTGCCGCAGTATCGCAACCTCTCCCCCGGCGACCGGTTCTCCTCGTGGGACTACTCGGTGTACTCCCGGCGGCTGGAGATTCACGGGAACGACCACATCGCCCGCCAGATCGGTCACCGGGAGTTCCCGAAGAGCCTCCACGTCGAAATCGAGGTCGAACACCGGAAGCCCGCCGGTCACCGTCGGTCCTGACCCGGGACGGCCGAGTCGACGCCGACCCGCTCAGTCCGCGTCGACGACCGAGACGAGGTCCGCCGCTCCTTCGTGCGTGGTCGTGTCGAACGACCGAACTCTGAGACGCACCTGTCGGTCCAAGAGCGCGTGGTCGCCGTCGGCGACGTGGAGTTTCGAGTCGCCGATTCTGACGACGACGCCGGACTCGTTCGTCCCCGTGACGTAAGCGGTGAACTCCTCGCCCGGTTCGAAGTCGGGCGTCGCGGTCCGGAACGTGACGGCCGCCCGTACCGTGTCCAGGAAGCTCATACGCGACTCACCTCCCCCGAGCGGCGGTCGCTGACGTACTCCCTGCCGTAGCCGGTCCACGCGGCGAGGAGGAACACCGCGACGAGGAACCAGCCGTGGAAGACGAACGGCCAGACCGAGGCGGGGTTGACCAGCATCGACGCGGTGAACCACTCGTACTCGGCCGGCAGCCCCTGCATGGCGGTGAAGCCCGCGAGGACGCCCCCACCCCACGGGAAGATGTACCCGAGCGCGGAGGTGTTGGCGTCGAGGATGTTCGCCCGCCGGTAGCCGTTGATGTTGAACCTGGTCCCGAGACGGGAGATGTACGGCGCGATGGCGATTTCGGCGGCGGTGTTGATGGTGATGGCAGCGTTGACCGTCGCCGTGCCGAGCACCATCGTCGTCTCCGCCCTCCGAACGCTGGTCGCCACCCGGTCGAGCAGGAACGACTGGACGGCGTCGAAGCCGCCGCCGCGCTGCATCACCTCGGCGCCGGCGACGATGAGGAGGACGAGGACGATGAGCGGGAAGAAGCCCGCCGCGCCGGAGTACAGCGACCCGCCGACGCCCGACTCCGCGGCCGGGACGACGCTGACCACGCTGCCGACGACGGGAACGGCGTCGAGCGACTGGGCGACGCCCGCCGACTCGGGTGCGCGGAACGCCAGCATCGCCGAGGCCGGTGCGAGGCCGAGGACGACGTTGAGGGCGATGCTGAGGAGGAGTCCCCACGAGACGGCTTCGACGATGTGCCGACCGTTGATGGCCGTCCCGATGACCACGCCGATGGAGAGCAGGTGGACGAGCCCCAGCGGGCGGGCCGCCTCGGTGATACCTGCCGCACCCTCCAGCGGGGCCCCGGCCATCGCCGACCCGGCGACGAGGTAGGCGACGAACGCCAGGACGGCGGCGACGATGGCGTACTTGAACCGCGAGGCGACGACACCGCCGATGTCAGCGTCCTGCGTCACCGCCGAGACGATGGTGGTGTCGGAGACGGGAGCGAGGTTGTCGCCGAACACCGCCCCCGAGAGGATGGCACCGAAGAGCAGCACCGGCGACGCCCCGAGGAGGACGCCCGCCGGGAAGACGAGCGCGGTGAACGCGATGGCCGTGCCGTAGCCCGTTCCGATGCCAGTCGCGAGCAACGCGGCCAGGAGGAAGCTGACCGCGGGGAACAGCGCCGCACCCACGTCGACGACGGACGCGGCCCACACGAGGCCGTCGACGAAGCCCCCCGTCTGGATGGTGGCGGCGAACATCCCGGCCCAGAGCCAGGCGACGATGGCCGTCGCCGCGACTCGTTTGGTCATCCCGTCGAACACCACGTCGGCGTACGCCTTCCAGTCGCCGCGGACGAAGAAGAGGCCCGCGATGAGACCGAGGAGCATCCCCACGACGAGGCCGGTGGTGTCGCCGATACCGAGGAGACCACTCTGTACGATCGCCCAGACGACGAAGAACGCCACCGGGACGGCACTCGCCGCGGGGCCACCCCGGAACGTCAGACGCGTCTCGTCAGTTTCGTCGCTCATCTACCTCTAGGCGGGACGAGGGCCGGGTAAAACCGCACGGATTCCGGCCTCTGTGGCCCGTGTTCACGCGTCTCGCCCGACCACCGGGGAGGCCCCGCTACGCCCGGGGCCGGCTCGAACGTTACGACGACTCGTCGTCGGCCTCCCCTTCTCCCTCACTCTCGCTATCCTCGGCGCCCGTCTCCCCCGCGTCGTCGCGCTCGCCGTCGCCGTCTCCGACGTCCGACTCCGACTCGCTCTCGTCACCGGCCGCGTCGTCGGCAGCGACCGCTCGTCGCGCCGCGTCCACCCACCGTCGCCCCCGGCCCGGAGCGACGGACGCGGCCTCGGCGACGGTGACCGGGTCGGCCGCCGCGAGGTCCGCGAGGGTCCCGTAGCCGGCCGCCTGCAACCGCTCGGCGTAGGTCGACCCGAGCCCGCCGAGGCGACGCAGTTCGCTGCCGTCCCCGTTCGTTTCCCCCTCGGCGGCCGCGTCGGCTCCCCCGACTGGTTCCGAGGGGGCCGCCGGCGGGCTGACGGTCAGGCTGTCGTCCGGACGGGCCGGACCCGTCCCGACCCCCGTGGCGTCCGCCGGAGCGCCCCGCGGAGTGTCCTCGCCCCCGGCACCGGCCCTGGCACCGGTCGACGAGGGCGTCTCCACCGGTTCGAGGTCGTCCGGGACGACGTACCGGAGCTGGTGAATCGGGACGAACCCGATGACCTTCTTGCGTTTCTTGTCCTTCGTGAGCAACACGCCCGAGTCGAGCGCCTTGAAGTTCGCACACTCGAACTCGGTGCCGTCCGTGAGTACTACGCGCATGTCTCCCTCTCGACGGGAGGCAACAAGAACCCTCCTCGGCTTGCACGTCGGAACGACTTAGACAGGCGGGAGTCTTCTCGCTGGTATGCAGAGCATCGAGGACCTCCGAACTCTCCGTCGGGACCTCCACCGGCATCCGGAGCCCGCCTGGCGGGAGTTCTACACCACCGCCCGCATCGTCGACGAACTCGAGACGCGCCCGCTCGACGCCCTCTACGTGGGGCCCGAGGTGCTCGGCGAGGGCCGGAACGCCGTCCCCGACGACGACGAGCTCGACTCGTGGCTGGCCCGAGCCCGCGAGACGGGGGCGCGCACCGACCTCGTCGACCGCCTCGCCGGCGGCTACACCGGGGCACTGGCCGTCCTCGAACGCGGCGAGGGCCCCACCGTCGGCCTCCGCGTCGACATCGACGCCCTCCCGATCCTCGAATCCGTGGACGACGACCACCTGCCCACGCAGGAGGGGTTCCGCTCCGAGCACGAGGGGTACATGCACGCCTGCGGGCACGACGCCCACGCGACCATCGGCATCGGCGTCATCGACGCCATCCTCGAGAGCGACTTCCAGGGGACGCTCAAGGTGGTGTTCCAGCCGGCCGAGGAGGTCATCGGCGGCGGCGAACCCGTCGTCGCGGGCGGCCACCTCGACGACGTCGACTACCTCCTCGCCGTCCACGTCGGCCTCGACCACCCGACGGGCGAAGTCGTCGCCGGAATCGACGGCTTTCTGGCGGTCAACCACCTCTCGGTGTCGTTCACCGGCGAGTCCTCCCACGCCGGTGCGCGGCCCGAACAGGGGCGGAACGCGAACCTCGCACTCGCCACGGCGGTCCAGAACCTCCACGCCATCCCCCGCCACGCCGACGGGGCGACCCGGGTGAACGTCGGCGTCGTCGAGGGCGGCACCGCGTCGAACATCGTGGCCGAGGAGGCCGCGGCGGAGGTGGAGGTCCGCGGCGAGACCACCGAACTCATGGAGTACATGGTCGAGCACGCGGAGCGCATCGTCCGCGCCGCGGGCGAGATGCACGCCTGCGACGTCGAGACCGAGAGCGTCGCCCGCGCGCCCTCCGCCGTGAGCGACCCCGAACTCGCCGACGTCGTCGGGGCCGTCGCCTCGACGGTCGACGGCGTCGATTCGGTCCTCCCGTCCGACGCACTCGGCGGGAGCGAGGACGCGACGTACCTCATGCAGCACGTCCAGGAGCGGGGCGGGAAGGCCGCCTACGTCGGTATCGGCACCGACCACCCGACCGGCCACCACACCCCGCGGTTCGACGTCGACGAGGAGTCGATTCGAATCGGCATCGAGACGCTCGCCGGCGCCATCGAACGGGTCGCCGCCGACCGACCCTGACTCCGGCGCCAGACCCGCTCACCCGAAGGCGACGAACCCCACCGGGACGGCGAGGAAGCCGACGAGCGCCGCGGTCGTGTGCCACGGCGACCGGCGGACGGTGTCGAGGCCGACCGAGACGGCGTCGACCACGGGGTCGAGGACGACGAGGACGACGAGCGTGACCGCACTCGCGACGAGGCCGACCAGTGCCACGGCCGTGACGCCGCCCCCGTCGCCGAGCAGGACCGCGACGACGAGCGTGTCCGCGAGCGTCCCGACGTTCGCGCCGAGGACGTAGGGTGCCGTCTCGCGTCGGTCGAGGTAGCCACGGCTGTACAGCGGGACGACCATCCCGAGCGAGAAGGCGACGCTCGTCGTGAGCGCGGTGACGACGGCTCCGAGCAGTGCAGCACGCCAGCGGCTCTCGAGTCCCGTCGTCACCCACCGCCGGACTCGCTCGGTGTCGGCGGCGGCGAGCACGCGGTCCGCCAGGTCGAGGGAGACGAACACCAGGAGGACGGCTCCGAGGGCGGCCAGGGGGGCACCGAGCAACTCGGTGACCGCCACCGCGACCGGTTCGAGGACGCTCGGAACCGCGGCGTGTCCGGGGCCGTCACGTCCGACGACGGGGACCACACTACCGAGGGATGCGACCCGAGTCGACCGCAACAGGAGGTAGCCCCCGAGCGCCGTCGGGAGGTAGACGACGGCGGTGAGACCGGTCGCGAGCAGTCCGAGTTCGAGCGACGTCCCGACCGAGACGGTCGTCCCCGCGGTGACGGCACGGCCCCGGAGCGCGTCGAGCGCACCGACGACGAGCACGATGCCCGTCGCACCGAGGCGCGACCCGACGACGACCAGCAACAGGAGCGGCGGGGTGAGGAGCCCCGTCGCGTGCAGCGAGAGGGAGACGGCGGCGACGACCGTGCCGTTCCCGACGAGGGCCGCCACGAGCCACCCCGTTCCCAGTGCGGGCAGGGGCGACACGAGGTTCGCCTCGACGAACGCCCGGAGCGTCGGCGCCAGCGCCCCCGTGGCCGTCCCGAGGAGGCGGATGGAGAACAGGAAACAGCAGACGGTCACGCCGACGCCGAGCCACGTCGGAAGGGCAGCGACACGGGGGTGCACGTCCTCTGGACCCATCGTCCACACACCCGCAGGCCCGACGAATAAACCACCCGGAGCGGTCCGAAGACTAGTACTTGGGGTCGGCGCCGGTCGTCTCGTAGACCCGGTCCATAATCTCGTCGCGGGTGGTCTGCCAGCCACCCAGCGCGCCCGGCCGGGAGGGGTAGCGTTCGTAGTGGCTCAGCAACTCGTCGGCGACGCGTTTGGTCTGGAAGAAGTTCCAGATCTGTCTCCAGTGGCCGTAGCTCTCCTTGAGCGTCTGGGCGACGAGGAGCGGCGACATCGAGGTCGAGCCGTCGTAGAGGGCCTCGGCGATTTTCTCGCCGGGGAGCGACGCGAGCAGGCCCATGAGGCTGTCGACGTCGACGGCCGTCGAGAGGACGTTGTAGACGTCGAGCGCGGCGTACCGCGACCCGAAGTGGTCCATGACGCGTTCGTTGTACCGCCAGAGCATCTCTTCGGAGACGTCCCCCTCGCTCACCGCCGCCACCGCCTGCTCGGCGGCGTACTTCCCCGCGTAGGCGGCGCCGGCGATGCCGCCACCCGTCGTCGGGTTGACGTGCCCGGCCGCGTCGCCGGCTGCGATGAACCCCGGTGCGGTCGCCGAGTCGTACGGGCGTCGGGTGGGCAACGCCGCGCCGAGTTTGTCCGTCACCCGGGCGTTCTCGAACTCGGGTCGGCCGCGGAGGTCACGTCTGAGGTCCTCGACGAGCGTCATCGGCTCCTCGTTCATCTGGAAGCCGAGACCGACGTTGATCTCCGTCCCCGTCCGCGGGAAGTACCAGAGGTAGCCCGCGGCACGCTGGGTCGGTTTGAACACCAGTGCGTCCTTCCAGGGGACCTCCTCGTCGACCTCGACGATTTCGCGGTACGCCGACGAGAAGTGCGAGTACGAGACGTTCGTGTCGAACGTCGCGTCCGAGAGGTCGGCCTTGTCCTGGAGGATGGAGAGCGAGCCGGCGCCGTCGAGCGTCACGTCGGCCTCGTACTCGACGACCTCCCCCTTCCGCTTCGCGCGGACGCCGGTCACCGTCCCGTCCTCCTGGACGACGTCCTGGACGACGGTGTCGTAGTGGAACTCGGCGCCGGCGTTCGACGCACCCTCGATGATGCGGCGGCCGTACTCCCAGCGGTCGATGACCGCCAACTCGCCCGGTACGGGAATCTCGAGGACGGTGTCCTCCTGTGGAATCTCGAAGCGGCCGTGGTCGACGCCCGTGTTGGTGAACGCTGGTTCGAGCTGTGCCTTCGGGATGGCGTCGGGGAAGTTGTTCGCGCCCTTCAGCGCGTCGCCACAGGCGATGTGTCCCGCTTCTTCCTCGTCCTTGCGGTCGACGACGATGACGTCGAGACCCTCGTTGGCGGCCGTCGCCGCAGCGTAGCACCCGGCGGTGCCCGCGCCGACGACGACGAGGTCGCACTCGTGCGTAGTCATTAGTAGTCTTTCCCGAGTCGGGCGTGAAAACTCTTCGTTCCCGCCCCGGTCGTCTTGGGGTCCGACGCGCGGGGAGGCTCACCGGTTCCTGACGAGGACGACGAGCAGGCAACTCGCGAGGAGGCAGCCGACGAGTCCGGAGAAGGCCAGGGTGAAGTCGTACGCGTCGGCCGTCGCGCCCACGACTGTCGGCCCGAGGGCCCCGAGGCCGATGTAGACGGTCCGCATCGCGCCGAGGTCACCGCCCATGCTGTCGGTGGGGAACGAGTCCATGAGGTACGCCTGCATCACCGGCGGGTACGCCATCAGCCCGAGGGCGAACAGCACGACGGCGACGAGGACGACCGTCGGCGACGTCGCCACCACCAGCACGGCCAGCGTCACGGCGGCGACCACGAGGACGGCCGCCGCGAGCAGACTCCGGGAGACGGCGTCTCCGACCGTGCCGGCAATCTGTTTCGCGACGGCACCGACGACGAACAGCGCCGCGAAGCCGGTGTTGGCGAGCGACGGCGAGAACCCCTTCGTGGCCTGGAGGTAGGTGGGGAGGAACCCAACCACCGACTGCCACGTGAACGCGTACAGCGAGTACGAGACCAGCAGCCATCGCAGGCGTGGCTCGCCGAGGAGACGCCCGGCCGTGTCGGTGACCGCCAGGTCGACCCGGTCGACGACGTACGGTTCGCGGTTCCAGCGGTGGAGCGCGACGGCGACGACGACCACGACCACGACGACGGGCAGGAACGCCGCTCGCCACGTCGCAACCGCGAGGACGAGCGTCGCCAGACCGGCCGCGGCCACGCCGCCGAGGTCACCCGAGGCCGTGTGCAGGCCGAACGCCTGGCCCCGACGTGCGACGAAGAGGTCCGAGACCAGTCCGCGGGCGGGCGTCGGATACAGTCCTGCTCCGAGGCCGACGACCGCCGCACCGACGAGGAACGCGGGATAGACGGGGGCCGTGGCGAGCGTCCCGAAGCCGACACAGAGCAGCCCGAGGCCACCGACGAGGAGCGTCTTCCGCGAGAGCCGGTCCGAGAGCCGCCCGCTGGGGTACTGTAACAGCGCGTAGAGCCCCCAGAGGACCGAGATGGCGACGCCGGCGCGCGTACTGGAGAGGCCGAGGTCGGTGGCGATGGCGGGGAGGAGCGGGGAGATGACGAGCCGTCCGCTCTGGATGACGCCCCAGCCGAGCGACACCGCGAGCAACAGCCGACCGCTGTAGCCGGTCACGAGGCGTTCGCCACTGCCGTCTGCGTCCGCGGTGTCGGGAGCGGACGCGTCGACAGGGTCGCTCACGCGTCACCCCTGGCGTGGGCCGCCCCGATGCGGTCGACTGCCCACCGGGCGTGGTCGACCCGGACCGGACGGGGAGCGCTCACCGGCTGTCGTCGCCCGACTCGTAATGTTCGCCGGCCGCCTCTGGAATCCGCGTCCGTCCGACCAGCGCGAGGACGACGATGACCATCACGAACGGGATGACGCGCACCAGTTGGTTCGGGACGCCGATGTTCTGCAGTTGCAGGGCGGTCTGCATCGCGTCCAGCCCCGCGAAGAGCAGGGTCGAGAGGAACGCACCCACTGGGTTGTAGTTGCCGAACAGGTAGGCGACGATGGCGATGAACCCCTTTCCGTTGACCATCGTCGGCCCGTTACCCGTGAACTGCCCGAGGTCGAGCGAGAGGGCGGCGCCGCCCATGCCGGCGAGGAGGCCCGACAGGAGCACCGCGGCGTACCGCACTCTGGAGACGCTCACCCCGGCGGTGTCGAGCGCCTTCGGGTTCTCGCCGGAGGCGCGGACCCACCGTCCGAAGCGGGTCCGGTTGAGGACGTACCACGAGACACCCACCGCGAGGAACATCAGGTAGACCGTCGGGGAGGCGTCGAACAGCGCCCGGAACGGCCCGAGCACCGACAGTTCCGACAGCACCGGGACGGTGACGGTTTCGGGCGTCGAGACGCTCGGGGAGTTGGGGCGGCCGTAGATGACCTGCGATGCGAACGGTGCGAGGCCGAGTGCGATGAGCCACACCGCGAGGCCGGCGATGATCTGGTCGGCGCGGAACTCGATGACGACGACGGCGAAGAGCAGCGAGAGGAGGACGCTCGCGACGACGCCGCCGGCGAACCCAACCCAGACCCCGCCCGTGACGTCCGCGACGTAGATGGCGGCGAACGCCGAGATGATGAGCAGTCCCTCCAGGCCGATGTTGATGACGCCGGACTTCTCGGAGAAGATGCCGCCGAGCGCGGCCAGCGCGATGGGGACCGAGAGCCGGAGCGCGGACGCGAGGGTCCCCTCGCGGGCGAGGATGTCGACCAACGTCCCGGCAATGGAGTCGGGAGCGACGAAGCCGGCGGCCACGACGAGGACGAGGGCGGCGAGCGTCACGACGGTGGCCACCGCCCGCGTGGGCAGGTCGCGGACCTGTGAGACGGTCGTCTCACTCATCGTCGACACCTCCCGACCCGACGCCGCCGTCCGTCGCCGCCGGCTTCGACCCGCGTTCGCCGGCGGAGCCGACGCGCTTGCCGATGAGGCGGAAGAACTCCGGCATCGCCACGAAGAGGATGATGAGCCCGCGGAGCACGCCCACCAGTTGCGGCGGAACGTCCGTCGCGAACTGTACCACGGTGGTCCCGCTCTTCAGCACGCCGAACAGCAGGGCGGCCAGCCCCACGCCGAGCGGGTTGTTCCCCGCGAGGATGGAGACGGTGATGCCGTCGAACCCGTACGCGGGAACCCCGGTCTGGAACTTCCCGAGGATCATCAACACGTACATCGCGCCGCCGACTCCGCCCAGCGCCCCCGAGAGCATCATGCTCGCGACGATGGTCCGCTTCGAGTCGACGCCACCGTACTCTGCGGCCTCGGGCTGGAGGCCAGACGTGCGCACGTCGTAGCCGAACGTCGTCCGCTCGATGAGGTACGCGAGGGCGACGAGCGCGGCCACGCCGAGGAGCAGCGCGACGAGCGAGAAGTCGGTCGACCCGCCGAACAGTATCGAGGGGAACGTCGCGTAGTCGGGCAGCGGCACCGTCTGGTTCGCCTGGCTGTTGGGGTCTTTGAACACGTCCGAGACGAGGTACAGCGTCACCCCCGTCGCGATGAGGTTGAGCATGATGGTCGTGATGACCTCGTTCGCGTCGGCGTACGCCTTCAGGACGCCCGGGATGGCGCCGTAGAGCGCGCCGAACGTCGCGCCGATGGCCAGACCGAGCGGGATGAGGAGGACGGTGCCGACGACGCCCGAGACGAGGGGGGACGCCCACAGCACGCCCAGTCCGGTCGCGAGCGCGCCGACGACGAGTTGCCCCTGCGTCCCGATGTTGAAGATGCCGGCCCGGAAGGCGATGGCCACCGACAGCCCCGTGAAGACGAGGACGGTCGTTTCGCGGAGTGTCACGGCGAGTTGGCTGTTGAGTGGGGACCACCCCTGACGGAGCGGGTCGCCGAGCGCCCCGAGGAACAGCCGGTCGTAGACGGTGAGCGGGTCGTAGCAGAAGCCGACCCCGAAGTAGTACGCCGCGTCGCTGGGCGCACAGGTCGTCATCCGCCCCGAGACGAGGATGAGCACGGTCCCGACGAGCATCGCCAGGACGAGCGAGGCGACGGAGATGAGCGCTCGCTCCGCCGTCGAGGCGTCGACGAGACGCTCCAGCGCCTCGCGCGCCCGGTCGCGGGCACTCACCGGTCACCACCACCCGTCCCGTCCCCGTCGGCTCTGACGCCCGCGTCCGCGCTCGTCTCGGACGCCGTCGCCCGGGAGCCGTCCCACCCGTCGGGGTACTCCCCGCCCATCAGGAGGCCGATCTCCTCCTCGGTGACCGCCTCGGGGTCGACCGTCGCCATGAACTGGCCGTCGTGCATCACGGCGAGCCGGTCCGAGAGGCCCTGCACCTCCTCGAGTTTCGACGAGATCAACAGGACGGCGACGCCCTCGTCGCGGAGGTCCAGGAGGCGTTCGTGGATGAACTCGATGGAGCCGACGTCGACCCCTCTGGTCGGGTGGGCGGCGACGACGAGTTTCGGGTTCCGTTCGAACTCCCGGCCGACGATGAACTTCTGCTGGTTCCCGCCCGAGAGAGACTCGGCCGTCGCGTCGGGAGCCGGCGGGCGGACGTCGTACTCGTCGATGACCGATTCGGCGTGTCCCCGCGCCGTGGCCCAGTCGAGTCGTCCTCCCGATGCGAACGGTTCGCGGTGCTGGCTCCCCAGCATCCCGTTCCCGACGAGGTCGAAGTCCATCACGAGCCCTCGCTCCTGACGGTCCTCCGGGACGTACGCCATCCCACGGTCGATGCGCTCGCGCCGCGACCGCTCGGTGATGTCCGTCCCGTCGAAGGTGATTCGCCCCGACGCGGGGTCGCGGAGGCCGGTGATGGCCTCGACGAGTTCGGACTGGCCGTTGCCGTCGACGCCGGCGACGCCGAACACTTCTCCCGCCCGGACCTCGAAGGAGACGTCGTCGACGGCGCGGACGCCGCGTTCGTCCTCGGCGACGACTCCGTCGACTCCGAGCGTCGGGTCGCCGACGGTCGACGGCCGCTTCTCGACCTCTAGGAGGACCTCCCGGCCGACCATCAACTCCGCGAGTTCTTCCCGGGTGGTCTCGTCGGCTGTGACGGTCCCGACGTTCTCTCCGTCCCGGAGGACCGTAATCTCGTCCGCCGCGTGCATGGCCTCGCTCAGCTTGTGGCTGATGAAGATGATAGTCTTGCCCTGGGCGGTGAGTTCGTCGAAGACCGTGAACAGTTCCTCGACCTCCTGTGGCGTGAGGACGGCGGTCGGTTCGTCGAGAATGAGGATGTCCGCACCCCGGTAGAGCGCCTTCAGAATCTCGACGCGCTGCTGGACGCCGACCGAGACGTCCTCGATGCGTGCGTCGGGGTCGACGTCGAAGCCGAACCGCTCTGACAGTTCCACGACCTCCTGCCGTGCTCGCTCGCGGTCGACGGCGAGGCCCCCCCACTTGCGGGGCTCGTTCCCGAGCGTGATGTTCTCGGCGACGGTCATCGGGTCGACCAGCATGAAGTGCTGGTGAATCATCCCGACGCCGGCGTCGATGGCATCCCGCGGCGAGTCGAAGTCCCGTTCCTCGCCGTTCAGGACGACCCGGCCCTCGGTGGGCTGGTACAGCCCGTAGAGGACGTTCATCAGCGTCGTCTTCCCGGCGCCGTTCTCGCCCAGGAGGGCGTGGACGGAGCCCTGTTCGACCCGGAGCGTGACGTCGTCGTTGGCCACCACGCCGGGGAAGCGTTTCGTGATGCCGTCGAGGTGGACGGCCGGAGCCATTGGCTCTGTTCTCGGACAGGAGTCGTTTAAAGCCGAGGATTCGTCCCTGGTTCGTGATTGCAGTGACAGGTCGACGGCGGGCGTGCGGCCCGACCCTGGGAGGTCGTCAACGGTGGTCGGAGTCCGCTCCCAGTCACCTCCCCTACGAACCGATTCGCCGGACGGCCCGCTCGGTCTCAGACGTTACCGGGGTCGGTCGGGACCGAGATGTCGCCGGCGATGATGGACTCGCGCGAGGTCGAGACGGCGTCCTTGACCTCCTGTGGGATTTCGCTCCCGAGTTGCTGGCCGTAGACGGCGGCGACCCCGTCCTCCTCCAGGCCGAGGGTGACGACGTTGCCACCCTGGAAGCTGTCGTCGACGACGGACTCGATGGCGTCGAAGACGGCGGTGTCGACGCGCTTGACCATGCTGGCGAGGATGACGTTCGCGAACGACTCCTTGGTCACCGACTGGTCCCGGTCGACGCCGATGGCGAACTTGCCCTGCTCCTGGGCGGCCTGGAAGACGCCCGTCCCGGTGTTGCCCGAGGCGTGGTAGACGATGTCCGCGCCGGAGTTGTACATCGCGAGTGCGGCCTCCTTCCCCGCGGCGGGGTCGTTGAAGCTCCCGGTGTAGTTCGTGAGGACCTCGACGTTCTCGTCGGCGGCCTTCACGCCGGCAGTGTAGCCGGCCTCGAACTTCCGGATGAGGTCCGACTCGACGCCGCCGACGAAGCCGACGGTCGTCGAGTCGCTCGCAGTCGACCCCTCGCCGGCGGAGAACTCCTGCGTCGTGAGCAGGCCCGCCATCTGCCCGACGAGGTACGACCCCTCGTGTTCGGCGAAGACGTAGTTGGCGACGTTCGGCTGTTCGACCACCGAGTCGACGAGCATGAAGTTCTGGTCGGGGAAGTCCTGTGCGGTCTGACTCAGCGCGTCCGTCTGGAGGAAGCCGATACAGCAGACGAGTTCGTACGTCGGGTCCGTCGACTGGGCGAACTGCTGCTGGAAGGTGCTGAACTGCGCGACCTCTTCCGGCTGCGCCTCGCCGATCTGGACGTCGAACTCGTCGCGCGCCTGGAACGCGCCCTGCTGAGCCTGGTCGTTGAACGACCCGTCACCCAACCCACCGGTGGCGTACACCATCCCGACGTTGACCGGGTCCGAGGACTCGGTCGACTCGGTCTCCGTCTCCTCCATCCCGTCGGACTCGGTCGACTCGGTCGACTCGCCGGACTCACCCGACGACGTCTCGGTCGCGGTGTCTTCGGACCCACCGGACGAGCCGTCGGACGACCCACCCGTCGGCCCACCCGAACAGCCTGCGAGGCCCGCGAGGCCGACGACGCCGGTTCCCTTGATGAACGTACGTCTATCTATGTCTTCGCGTCTCATGCGAGAAACGAGGTGTCGTCTCGTCAATAAAGCCGTCGTTCCACTGGTGACTCGGTCGTTCTCGTTCGCGGAGTCAGGCGTCCGCGACGGCCGACTCGACGATCGACTGTGCCTCCGCGGCCAGCGCGTCCACGTCGTCGCTCTCGGCGTAGACTCTGACGTACGGTTCCGTCCCCGAGGGGCGGACGAGGAGCCACGAGGCGTCGGGGAACTCCAGCCTGACGCCGTGTTCGGTGTCCACCGTGCACTCGGGGAACGCCGCCGGGAGCGACGTCTCCAGCGTCGCCATCGCCGAGCGCTTCCGGTCGTCCGGGCAGGGGACGGACACTTTCCGGTAGGGGCGCTCGGTAATGGGTTCGCGGAGGCCTTCGAGTCCGTCGTGTCCGGCGACGAGACGGGCGACGACCGCCGCCGAGCAGACGCCGTCGATCCACCCGCCGAAGCCGGGGTGGATGTGCTTCCACGGTTCGGCGGCGAAGACGACGTCGCCGCCCGCGTTCCGCGCCGCAGCGATGCCCTCGTGGAGCGCGCCGAGGCGGACACGCTCGACCCGCCCGCCGAGGGCGATCACCCGTTCGTCGATGCGGGCGGAGGCGTTGGGCGTCGTCACGACCACAGGGTCGTCGACGGACGCCGACCGGACGTACGCCGCCGCGTACATCGCGAGGACCGTGTCCTCGTGGACCACCTCTCCGGCCGCGTCGAGCACGACCAGTCGGTCGGCGTCGCCGTCGTGGGCCAGACCCAGGTCGAAGTCGCCGTCGGCGACGAACGCGCGGAAGTCCACGAGCGACTCCGGCGTCGGCTTCGACTCCCGACCGGGGAAGTGCCCGTCGACGTTGTCGTTGAGGCCGACGACGTGCGCCCCGAGCGTTTCGAGCACCTGCGGCGTCGCCAGCGCGCCGACGCCGTTGCCGCAGTCGACTGCCACGGAGAGGCCGTCGAGGTTGGCCCCGACGCCACGGGCGTACGAGGCGACCGCCCGCCGGTAGCGGGAGAGGGGCGTCACCGCCTCCGTCGACCCCCAGCGGTCCCACGGGACGGGCGGGGCGTCGTCGTCGACGCGCCGCTCGACGGTCTCCTCCTGCCCGCGGTCGTACTCGACGCCGTCGACGAACAGTTTCAGGCCGTTGTCCGTGGGCGGATTGTGGCTCGCCGTGAGCATCACCCCGCGCCGTCCGCGCGAGGCGAACGCCAGCGCCGGCGTGGGGAGGACGCCCGCACGGCGCACCGTCGCGCCGGCCGACAGCAGGCCCGCCTCCACGGCCGACGCGAGCGCCTCGCCCGTCGTCCGGCCGTCCCGACCGACCACGAACTCGGCGTCCTCGGCCTCGACCGCAGCGAGGCCCGCGGCGCGTCCGACGGCGAGCGCCAACTCGGGCGTCACTCGTTGTGTCGTGTCGCCCCGAATCCCTGCGGTGCCGAAGAGCTCCATATCCGCACCACACGAGGGGACCGTCCTTATACTGTCGGTCGCCGTCCACGACTGCCTACCCGCGGCCGGCGTCCCTCATCCGGACGAGAAACCGTCCGTGCGAGGCTCTCTGCACGAGTCGACGGGAGATTTTTTACTACTCACATACGGACGTAAGGTATGAACGAACGCGACGGAGACGACGACCGGGTTCACGCGCACGTCTACGTCTCTGGTCGTGTCCAGGGCGTCGCCTACCGCGCGAACACCCGCGAGGCTGTCCGCGACTACGACGTCGAAGGGTGGGTCCGGAACCTCGACGACGGCCGGGTCGAGGCCGTCTTCGAGGGCCCCCGGTCGGACGTGGAGGAGATGGTCGAGTGGTGCGAGACGGGGAGTCCAGCGGCGCGAGTCGAAAAGGTGGAGGTCGAGTACTCCGAGCCGAAGGGGGCGTCGGGGTTCCGCGTCCGCTGGTGAGGCCCCTCCTCGCCGCCCCCGGTGCGGGGACCTCGTCTCTCCGCGGCGCCGACGGGCCGAACAGGGCGACGCCGCGGGACGTCAGTAGGTCGCCGCGATGTAGTCATCGACCTCGTCGACGATGTCGGGCGCGTAGGTCAGAAAGCCCGAGAACTGCCGTTCCCCGCGTTCCTCGGCGACCAGCGCGCACTTGTGTTCCGCCCGCCCGCCGCCGTCGTAGACGACGAACCACGAACGCTCGATCTCGGGCGTCGGTTCGAGGTGGACGACCACCTCACCCATCTCCGGTGGCCGACCACCGGGGACGGCGTACGCGTGGACGTCGAGTACCGTCGCCAGTTGCGAGTAGACAGCCGCCTGCTCTCGCAGGGCGTCGACCCGCTGGAACCCCGAACGGAGTCGCCCGCGGCCGACGCGCCACGCACGGTCCTCTATCTCGCGGGTCGTCTCGACCATCCCGCGCAGGTCGTAAGAGACGAACGTCGTCCGGTCCAGCGTCGCCAGGGCGTTCGTCAACGCCTCGGCCGCGGACTCGAACGACCGCTCGTCGCCGAGTGGAACCACTCTGACCACGTCGCCGCCGTCGCGGACGAGCGCCGAGGGGCGGTCGGCCCCCTCCTCGACGTCGACGCTCACCCCCTGTGGACCGAACGTCCGCCGCACGGCGCTCACGACGGCCCGCGACGGCGGCGAGACGAGCGTCACCCGCCGCTCGCGCCGTTCGACACGGTCGATGATTCCCCCGAGCGACATGTCTCCGGGTACTCCGATGGGGGTGATAAATGTTCGCTCGCTCGTCGTGAAAATTTCTACGCGTGCTCCGACGACGGGATTCCGTCGCCGTCGGCGACACCCAGTTCCTGTAGCGCGTAGACGACGACGCGCGCCTGGACGGCCGCCACGGGTTCGGCGTCGGGAGCGGCGATGACCTCCCGGCTCCGTTCGAGCGCCCGGGCCTCCAGTTCGGTCTGGTCGGGTTCCTCGCGCGTCGCGTTCAACAGCGCCTCGAAGTCCTCGCGGAACGACATCGAGGCGTGTGCGACGTTGCACCGCGAGAGAGGGAGCATCCCCACGTCGAGGACGAGTTCCCTGACGAGGTCCCAGTCGCTCTCACAGAAGTGGATGGAGACTTCGCCGACGATGTCCCGCCACGCGATGGGGTCGGCGTTCCGCATCAGCGTCACCGTCCGGGGCGGAAGGTCGAGCCGTGCGACCGTCTCCTCGGCACCGCAGAGACAGCACGGCTGTTCCGTCTGACCAGTGTACATGCTGGCTCTGAGGAGTCTACGGATTAGTGAGTTTCGCGAGAAGAGGGCGAAGGTGGCAGGGTGATGTCGCCCCCGTACTCATTCGGGACTACGGTGGCGCGACGAGGTGGCTGGTACTGAGACACACATGGCAGGGTGGGATGTCGTTCGCGCCAACTGGTACTCAGGTGGTAGTACGTAAAAGTCTTCTGTTCACCGAATTGTGTAATGTATATATCGTATATACTGTTATATCGCCCAACTAGCCGTCGGAATTGTTGTCGGAAAGTCCAATCTCCGGACAACGAATCTCCATCGGCAGCCCCTCCGCGTCTCTGGGCACCTCCTCGTCCGCGACGGCGGGCACGCGGGTCAGCGGGCGGGACGCCGAGAGCGCGAGGACCGCCGCGTCGAGTACGTCGTCGCGCTTCACCTCCCTCCGAAGGTACGCCTCGAGACACGACTCGTACACTCCGTCCGCGTCGGAGAGCAGCGGGGCCAGTCGGTCGAGTCGCTCACGACGCCCCGCCGGCGTCGCCTTCGGCTCCGCGACCGGTCCCTCGCCGAACGCGGCGAAACAGAGTTCGGGGTGCGCCTCCGCCACCGTCGCCCGCGCTTCGGCCGAGGCACGGAGGACGTCGTCCACCTCGCGTATCCTCGGGACGAGGTGCCACGCCTGGATGGAGAGTCCGTGCCCCGTGTGCTCGCGGTTCAGCGCCGAGGCCGTCTCGTGGTCCGACGCGTCGAGGACCGCCCGGCAGGGCGCGAAGAAGACCGTCGACGCGCGCGACCCGAGACGTTCGCGGGCGGCCTCGTCACACCGCCGCCGGCCCGTCTCCGGCAGACCAATGGGCATGTCGACCAGCAGGCGGTCGGCCCCGGCGTGGTCGTCGGCGACGGCCGCGAACGTCTCGTACAGTCCGTGGTCGACGCGCTCCGTGTCGGGGTCGTAGTCGACCGCGAGCCACCCGCCCGAACAGCCGTCGACGCCGACGTAACTGGGCACGCTGGAGACGGAGGAGTGAGGGAGAAAGAGGCTTTCTCCTACCCGCCGAGGTAGAGGCGCCCGATTTCCTCGTCCTCGAGCAACTCGGTGCCGGTTCCGGTGAACTTTATCTCACCGGAGGCGAGGACGAAGCCCTTGTCGGCGACGGACAGCCCTTTCTCGGCGTTCTGCTCGACGAGGAGCATGGTGGTGCCGAGGTCGTTCAACTGATCGATGCGCTCGAAGACGTCGTCGATGTATTTCGGCTCTAGCCCGATGGAGGGTTCGTCCAGGAGCATCATCTCGGGTTCGACCACGAGCGCGCGGGCGCGCTCGTGGTCGACGAAGACGAATCCGCCCATGAGCACGTTTTTACCGGAACCCGGCAGAGTTCCCGACCACTCATTCCCCGCTCTCGGCCGCTCGCTGTCCGAGCGCGTGCCGGACTCTCTCGGCTGCCGTCCGGGGTGTCACCTCGCCTCGTCGGGACCGAACGGGCTTTGTCGCTCGCCCCGGTGGCTCCGGTATGACGTTCTCGACGCGAGCGCCGCCGACAGTCGTCGGAATGGTCCACCTCCCGCCGCTCCCGGGCGCCCCCGGCTACGACGCGGAGGCCGGCCGAGACCGGATTCGCTCGCGGGCAGTCTCCGACGCCCGGACGCTCGCAGCCGGTGGCTGTGACGCCGTCGTGGTCGAGAACTTCGGCGACGTCCCGTTCTACCCCGACTCGGTCCCCGCCCACGTCGTCGCGTCGATGACGGACGTCGTCGGCCGCGTCGCCGACGCCGTCGACTGCCCCGTCGGGGTGAACGTCCTCCGGAACGACGCCGCGGCCGCCCTCTCGGTCGCGAGTGCGACCGGCGCGTCGTTCGTCAGGGTCAACGTCCACGCGGGCGCTCGAGTGACCGACCAGGGCGTCGTCGAGGGGCGCGCCCACGAGACGATTCGGCTCCGCTCACGCCTCGACGCCGACGTCGCCGTCCTCGCCGACGTCGACGTCAAACACTCCGCCGCGCTCGGGGAACGCCGGTCGCTCGTCGAGTCGGTCGACGACGTGGTGACGCGCGGTCTCGCCGACGCGGTGGTCGTCTCCGGGCGGGGGACCGGACACGCCGTCGACGAGGACCGACTCGTCCGTGCCGCGGAGGCGTGTGCGCGCCACGACGCGCCGCTGTTCGTCGGGAGCGGCGTCACCGCCGAGACGGTCGGGGACTGCCTCGCCCACGCCGACGGCGTCGTCGTCGGCACTGCGCTCAAAGTCGACGGCGAGACGACGAACCCGGTCGACGAGGCGCGCGTCCGCGCCGTCGTCGCGGCCGCACGGGGGGCGACGGACGAATCCAACTCGGCGTCGGACTCGGGAACGTGACGCCGCCCCGACGGAACGCGTCGGCGGCTACTCCGCGCTGTCCTCGCCTTCGCCCGGGAGGTCGGCCCCGGCGTCGCTCGCGTCGCCCTCGTCGCCCTCGTCGCCCACGTCGTCGGCCGCCTCGTCCTCGACGGGAATCTCTATCTCGATGGCTTCGGCGGCGTCGCCGGTGCCTTTCCGGTGTGCCCTCCCGTCCGGAGCGGGGTCGGAGCCGACCCCGTCGAGACTGTCGACGACGTCGGCCGGGTCGGGGACGTCGCCGTCGACCGGAATCTGCAGCGCCTCTTCGACCTCGTCGAGCGCCGCGTCGTCCACGGCGGGCCTGCCGAGTTCGGCCTCGACGAGTTCGGTCGCCTGCCGGAGCGCGCCGACGCTCGAGAGGTGGCCCGCGCCGACAGTCGCCTTCATCGCCCGCGCGGCCGTCCCCCTGAACACCGTGGGTCCGACCTGCGCGACGGTCCCCTCTCCGACCGAGACGATCCACCCCGGCACCTCGAACCGGTACTGCTGGAGTCGGGGCCTGAACTCGTCGGGACCGGCGTCCCGGTCGTGGTCGACGAGCGTCCGGAGGTTGTCGGCGACCGTCCGGGCCTCGCGGAGTGCGGCGGACGCGGAGGCGGGGACGGCCTCCCCGTCGGCGTCGACGACGCGGCCCGCGTCGCCGACGACGAACGTCCGGGCGTCGAGTCGCAGGTCGCTCCGGACCGGCGGACGCTCGCCGCCGAGCGCCGCCGGGCCGCGGATGCCGCCCGTCCACACCAGCGTCTCGTACTCGATGGGCCCGCCGTCAGTCTCGACGGCGTCGGGAGTCGCCCGCTCGACGGTCGTCCCCGTCCTGACGTCGACGCCCTGTGCGTCGAGTTCGTCACGCACGGCGCGCTGGAAGTTCTCGGGGAACGACGGCGCGACGGCGTCGAACTGCTCGAGCAACACCACGTCGACGTCGGGGGCGCCCTCCTCGTCTCGCAGTGCGGCGAGTTCGCCCGCGACCTGTACGCCCGAGAGTCCCGCGCCGCCGACGACAGCGGTACCGCCGCGACGGCAGGTCTCGAGGAACGACTCGCGGATGGCGCGGGCGTCCTCGACGCGCTTGAGCGGGGTGGCGTACTCTTCGAGTCCGGGCAGGTCGTAGAACGCGGTCTCCGCCCCGAGACAGACCGCGCAGTAGTCGTAGTCGAGTGTGCCGTCGGAGAGGTGGACGCGACGGTTCTCTTGGTCGACTGACTCGACCCGGGCCGTCCGGACCTCGGCGCGGTCGAACAGGTCGTCGAGGGGGACCTGCACGACGTCTTCGAGGTCGGGATACCGGACGAGTCGGTGGAGTTCGTGCTGGACCAGATGCGTCGGGCGTTCGTCGACGACGACGAGTTCGACGTCGGACGGGAGACTGGCGTCGAGACGGCGGGCGACGGTCACGCCGGCGTAGCCCGCGCCGAGGACGGCGATGCGCATACGCGGAGAGAGGGACGCGAAGGCAAAGAGCGTTTCACGATGGCGGCGTCGGGATTCGCCCCGCTCCTCCAGCAGCGTTAACATCGGCCCGCTGGTACGTTCGGCCGTGACCCGAATCGGTTCCCTCCACGGCCGCCTGGACGACAGGTGGACGTACGCGCTCCTCCCCGGTCTCGCCTCCCTCCCACTCACGACCGTCGCGTACTGGCAGTCGGGCTCCGAGCTGTCGCTCTCGCCGGTGCTCCTCGCCGGCGTGCTCGCCGGCTACCTGTCGAAGCGACGGACGGGCGAGAGTGCCGGCGTCGGCGTCCGGACCGGACTCGTCGGCGGTCTGTCCGTCGCCTGGGTGCTGGTCGACGTCCTCCGTGCCGCCTCTGCGCTGGCTGGCCCGTCGTGGTTCGTGGCGGCTGGCGTCGTCTTCACGGCCGGGATGCTGGTCCTCGTCGCCGTCGTCGGCTTCGGCCTCGCCGCACTCGCGGGCGCCGTCGGCGGGCGCATCGGCGGCTGGCTCGCCGGACTCGGCGGGCGTGGGTCGCCCACGGTCGGCCGCTGACGGTCACGTCCGCCCCCCCTGCGACCCGCCGCCCGTGTCAGAACAGCGCCTCCGACTCCTCCAGCACGCGCGCCGGCCCTGCGACCCGCCGCCCGTGTCAGAACAGCGCCTCCGACTCCTCCAGCACGCGCGCCGGGCCGCCCACCTCCCACACGTCGGTGTCGACTCCGCAGTCGGCCACCGCCGCCTCGACGTCGTCGACGTACGCCTCGGTGGTGTTGACGTACACCGACGCGCCCGTGTCTGTCGAGAAGTAGACCGGGACGCCCTCGCCTCGAAGCTCGCGGACCGCGTTGAAGATGGCGATGGTGCGCGGTTGCCAGTACACCCACCCCGCCGGGCCGGTCATGGTCGTCGCCGCCAGCGAGAGCGAGTCGTGCTCGGCGAGCTCGAAGACGCGGTCGAACTCACCCGCGCGGAGGCCGTCGCGCATCTCCGCAATCTGGCCGTGGATGTGTGCCATCCGGGCCTGGAACATGTGCGAGTCGGCCGCCTCCTCGTGGGCCTGTTCGGTCTCCTTGTACGCGGGGACGAGTCCCGTGACGACTCTGAGCTCCGATTCGAGATCCGACTCGATCCGCTCGGAGCGACAGTCGTCGTCGTTCAGACCGGTGTAGAGGTGCGAGAACGCGCCCGTGACGGCGCGGGCCGCGGAGGAGGACCCACGGCGGGCCACGGTCGAGATTTCGGGACGGGTCATCTCCAGGCCGGCAGCCTCGCACGCGGCCATCGCCAGCGCGGCGAACCCCGAGGAGGACGAACCGAACCCGACGTTCGAGGGGAAGGAGTTCTCCGACTCGACACGGACCCGGTGGTCGAAGTCGGCGAGGTCACGCACGTGGTCGACCACGTGTTCGATCCGTTCTGCCCCCCGGCCCTCGACCGTCTCGCCGTCGACGCGGTAGACGTCCGCCTCGCGTTCGGATTCGAACGCCACGGTCGTCCGTGTGTGCGACGGGGCCGTGCAGACGCTGATGCTGTCGTGGTACGGGAGGCGAAGGTCCGGGTCGCGCATCCCGTGGTACTTCACGAGCCCCTGGATGGGGTGGGCCTTGGCGGTGGCTTTCATCGACATACACGTGGGGGCGCGTGACTCGGGGTTAAACGTCCCGGAACTGTCGGTCGGTGCGGCCGCTGGTCGGCGCGAGAGAACGGCGAGAACGCGTGGGTCAGTCCTCGGCCGGTGCGGGTGTCTCGCCCGTCTCCTGCGTGGCCCGGCCTCGTTGCCAGACGTTCGTGACGGAGTCTCCTTCGGGTGGTGTGTGGCTGACGTCTTTCATGCTCCGCGTGTCTCTGTATGTCATTGACAGTCGGAAGGAGGGATGCGTATTAACCCTTTCCCGGATACCATATTAGGAGTACGTGTCATGCCTAGGAATATATATTCGCACGCGGTCGGCGTCGAACGACGGGCGGGGCGGCGCAGTGTCGTGGTTTCGCGGGTCGTCGACGCCTCCGAGGCCCGTGTCTGGGACCTCCTCACCGACACCACCCGGTGGCGTGACTGGGGGCCGAGCGTCGCCGCCGTCGACGCACCCACCCGGTACATCGAAACGGGGACGACCGGCCGCGTTCGCGTCGCCGGTGTGGGAGTCTGGGTACCGTTCGAGGTGGACTCGTACGTCGACGGGGCAGAGAAGCGGTGGACCTGGACCGTCGCGCGCGTACCGGCGACCGGTCACCGCGTCGAGTCGGTCGGCGTCGACGACCAGTGCCGGGTCGCGTTCGAGGTGCCGCTGCTCGCAGCGGGGTACGTCCCGGTCTGCCGGCGGGCGCTCGACCGCATCGCCGCCATCGTCGAGGGAGAGTGACCCCGGGTCAGGGCGGGCGTTCGAGGTGGTAGCGGTCCGTCGTCGAGGCGTAGTACCCACCGGCGAGACGGCCGACCGCGTCGAGTTTCGTCACGTCAAGTTTGTGTCCGTCCACGAGCAGATCGTCGTCGACGTGGGCGTGGACGACTTCGCCGAACAGGAGCGTCGATCCGCCCATCTCCATCGACTCGGACAGCGTACACTCCATCGCCACGTGGGCCTCTTCGACACGCGGTGCGTCGACGACAGTAGCTTCGACGGCGGTGACGCCCGCGCGCTCGAACTCGCTCTCGCCGGCGTCGAGCGTGGCCGCCGTCTCGTTCATCGCCTCTACGAGGTCAGCGGTGACGACGTTGACGACGAACGCCTCCGTCTCGAGGACGTTCTCCGGTGTGTCCTTCTGGTCGTCGCCGACACCGACCGGAGCGACCATCAGGATGGGCGGGTCGATGGCGGCGACGTTGAAGAAACTGAACGGGGCGAGGTTCTCACCGCGTGGACCACGCGAGGAGACCCAGGCGATCGGCCGGGGGACGACTGCCGCCGACACCAGCCGATACGGCGACCCGAACTCCTCGGGTCGGCCCTCCATCAGTCGCCACCCCCTCGACTGGGGCGATGCTCGCCGCTCGGCGACTGCTGTCGACCGGTCGTCAGGAGCGTCTCGGACATGTGTGCGGTACGAATCGGGGGGTCAAAACGTTGGTCACAGGCCGACGCCGACGGCGAGGGGCCACGGCGTCTGGCTGACGACGAGGAACCCGAGCGCCGTGCCCAGGAGGGCCACGTTCTTCAGGAACTGGGTCGTCTCGGTCATCTGTTGCTCCTCCGGAACTGCCCAGAAGTCGTGCATCAGCGGCGTCGTGACGAGCAGGAAGACGGCGATGGCACCCGCGGCGAGCGTCGGGAAGGCACCCAGGAGCAGGCCGAGACCACCGAAGACGAGCATGCCGCCGGTGAACGGGACAGCGAGGTGTGGAAGCGGAACCCCCTTCGCGCCCGCGTACCCGGACATCGTCTCGGCGCTCAGGAAGTGGTTCAGCCCGGTGAAGGCGATGACGGCCCCGAACAGGACGCGTGCGAGAAGGAACACGACCTCCGCACCGGGCGACCTGAACAGCGGGGACGCCTGGAGTATCACATCGACGTTCATATACTATCGACCTCACGTACGTCGAAATCGTACATCGTACAGTTCCGTAGACGACGGACAAATATATCACTTCCCGGACATCAGTGTTACCGGGTTACCTCAGACGCCACCCGGTGACGTCGATGCCATCGGGGGGCGGCAGAACTCGCCGAGGTGGGGCGACTACGAGTTGTCCTCGACGATTTCGCGTGCGTCGGCCGCCTTCTCCGCCGCGAGGTCCGCAAGGTCGGTCGCGGGCTCCTCCAGCGAGGCCCCGGCCTCGGAGAGTCCGTCGGCGAACGTCTGTAGCTCCGACGAGAGCGCGTCGAACTCGTCGGCGGCCGCCTGACCCTCCTCGCGGGCGCGTCGTTCGCGGCCACCGTCGTCGAACCGTTCGGCGTCGTTGAGGTCGTCGACGGCCGTGAGGAACCGGTCGAGGAAGTCGGCGAGCGTGCCGAATCCGTCCACCTCCGCGCCGAATTGAGCGACTTTTGCCTCGTACTCGCTCTCGGGAATTTCGGGGACGACCGCGACACGCGCCGCGTCCGTCTCTGACTCGATACGTCCGAACGGTCTCTCGGCGTCCTCGCGCTCCTCACGGACGTCTTGGGTCGCGGTTTCGAGGTCCGACTCCCGCTGGTCTGCGACGGCGTCCCGGGCGCGCCCGACCGCCGCGAACGCCGCGATGAGGCGGGGTTGTGTGTCGGTGCTCAGGCCGAGGAACCGCCTGGCCGTCTCGACGGCATCGAGCCGTGGCCGCTGGCGCTCGCTCACCAGCCCCCGGGCGTCTTCGATGTGGTCGTCGACGTCGGACAGTTCGGCGAGGACGGCCGTCCGCGAGAACCCTCGACTCGCCGCCGAGACGGTGACGAGTGAGTCGTCCGCGTCCCCGGTGTACGTCGCGACGGTCTGTGAGAGTTCGGTGACCGCTCGGCCGAGTTCCTGCGCTGCACGCTCCTCGCGCTCGCTCAGTTCAGGCGTCTCCGTTTCGGTGGCTGTCTCGGTCGGCGTCTCCGTTTCGGTGGCCGTCTCGGTCGGCGTCTCCGCCTCGGTGGCCGCCTCGGTTGGCGTCTCCGTCTCCGTCGGCGAGGATGACTGTGTCGCCGTTCCCGGTTCCGACGTCGGCGTCGACGTGTCGGTGGAGGGCAGTTGGCCGCACCCGGCGAGCAGTGTCGCCGTCGCGGCGAGAACAGAGCGTCGGTCCATACCCTCCCCTCCTGTCGGGATAAAAATAAGTATACCGTTGACTACTCTCGCGTCCCTCGATTCTCACCGGACGTGCACGACTGCCGTGAGCGGCCGAACCGGTTCGTCCACCGGAGTCGACGGCCCCGGTCACCCTCGCCGGACGGTGTCTCGTCACGGAATTTACTGCCTCGGTGAACACAAAAATAATATACCGTCTAGCCGAGAAATGAAGCACGGAGGGGACGTCAAGCATGAGCAACACATGGGACTCGGCCGGATACGTGGCCAGTTCCCGCTATCGGCTTGCTGTCTGTGAGTATCTCTCAGACCACGGGCCAGGGCTTCCGTCCGAGATATCGACGGAGACCGACCTCGCACAACCACACGTCTCTCGGGCGCTCTCGGAACTCCGAGACCGCGAGGTGGTCGAACTCCTGGTCCCGGAGTCCCAACAGAAGGGCCGGCTCTACGACCTCACAGAGGCGGGACGTGTCGCCCTCGACCGCCTCGCACACGGTCGGAACGCCATCGACGTCGAGGTGGTCGCCCGCGAGGAGTTCCCGCACGGCGGCCTCGTCGGTCACCTCGAGACGGCCTACCCGTCGGTCACGAAGGCGGTCGCAGCGTACGACGGCAACGCCGCGAGCGTTCACTTCTTCGAGGACGAACCGACGAACAGCAAGGAGTCGCCCATCGTCCGACTGTGGACGGCGTCCGGGTCGAACGGCGAACTGACCTCGGGAAAGACGGGCCGTCACGAGTTCACCGTCTACGGCCTCGAGAACGTCACGCTCATCGACCTCTGTGTCGACGAGGAACGTCGTCTCGGTCTCTCGCTCGACGACGAGGCGGACGTCCCCCTGCGGAGCTTCGTCGAGGAACTCGAAGGCTACCTCCGGAACTGAGCGTCTCCGACTCTCCCGTCCCTGCCGTCGAATGCGCCAGCATCGGTGCCCGCCACGGGTGACGGCGTCGTCTCTTCTGATGCCCCGGGTAGCTGCCGGTGTCGCGCCGTCGCCGTGTCGAGGAGACACTGGACCTCGGTCTCTCGGCGGTTCGCCGTCGGGAGCGAGCGTCGGCCGGTAACCCCGACGTCACCGGCTGACACCGACGTCGCCGAGAGTACATTACCGCCGCTCCCCTACCCGTATCCGTGCCAGACCACGACGTCTCCACCGACCGACCCGACAGCCTCGTCCACGCCGCCGGGTGGGACCACGTCACCCTCGTCGGGAGCAACGCCGACGACACCGTCGCCTTCTACCGCGACGTCCTCGGCCTCAGGCTGGTCGTCCGCCAGCCCAACCTCGACCGTGCGGGGGTAGAACACCTCTTCTTCGACGCCGGTGACGGGCGCCTCGTCACGTTCTTCGTCGACGACTCCCGGGAGTCGGTCAAGCGTCAAGATCCCGGCGTCGGGGCCGTCCACCACCTCGCGTTCCGCATCGAACCCGCGGAACTCCCCGAGATTCGCGCTCGCCTCGAAGCGGCCGGCCACCGCGTGAGCGAGTACGACCGCGGCGCCTTCCACTCGCTCTACACTCACGACCACAACGGCCTCGTCGTCGAACTCGCCGCGGACAAGTACGTGATTCCCGACGACCGACGGGCCGAGGTGCTCGCCCGGGCACAGGCCGCCCGCGTCGCCGCCGGTGCGGACTACATCGGCTCCGACCACCTCGAAACCGCGCTCGAAGACCTCGGCCTCCCGGTCGAACCGCACGACCTGCCCGCCGCCCCCGCCGGCCGCGATTTCTGACTCGGGTCCCGCCCCCGAGCCGGTCGAATCCGTCGACGGAGACGTGTCCGGCCGAGCGCGGGCGACGGTCGGAAGCGATGTGAACGTGACTCGCGCTCGCACCGTCGGAACAGACAGCCGTCTCGAGAACGTTCTACGCTGCGGACCAGCACCGAGCGCGTGCGACGTGCCGTTCGCGTTCACTCTCCGACGACACAACGTGTAAACGGGTCGAAAGATTCATGTGTGATACGTAACAAGAGGGAGTCGCGTTCAGAGGCACCCCCCTTTACACGCCGCCACTCGGCCCGTTTTCCAGCGTCACTCACCGTACAGTAGTACCACTCAGCGTGATACCGTCGGGTCGCGCTCGGCCGTCGCGTCCAGTACCGCGTCTGTCGGTTTGGCCGACGCTCGACACGTCTCGAACGGTGGACGCTGCCCCGTCTGCAGGTCACCCCTCGTCGACGCGGGCGCTGGCCGCCACCGCCTGTCCGTACGAGAGGCCGGCGTCGCCGGGGGGGGACTGCCGAGTGACCCAGGAAGGTCAGCCCGGCGTCGGTGACGGTGGTTCGGATTCGCGCCGAGATGGCCGGGTTGTACGCGACGCCCCCGGTGAACCCGACTGCGCTCACGCCCCGGCGTCGTGCGGCGTCTACGGCGATTCGACCGAGACCGTCCGCGACCAGCGCCTGCGCGGTGGCGGCGACGTCGGGGACGGTGTGCCGGTCCGACAGCGCCGCGAGTCGTTCCACCGTGCGGTCGGCCCGGAGCGTCGGCTCCCCACCGGTGCGGTCGATGGGCGGGTCGGCGGGGCGGGGTGTCCCCCCAACGGCGGCCGACTCCAGGCGCTGCGGCGGTTGGCCTCGATACGACCGGTCGGGACAGAGACCCAGCAGCGCGCTCGCGGCGTCGAGGAGGCGGCCGGCACTCGTCGTCACCGGGCTGTTCACCCCGCGTTCTGCCTGCCGACAGACCGTCGACGCGGCCGTCCGGTCGGCGACGACGCCGCGGTCGACGAGCAGGTCGATGACCCGCTCGTCGTCGTCGAGGAGGGCAGCCAGAATCCGCGCCGGTTGCTCGACCGCTCGCTCCCCGCCGGGGAGACGGAACTCCGAGACGCCGCCGACGCGCTCGCTGTCGGCCAGCCGACTGTCGAGGACTTCGCCACCCCGGACGACACCGTCGGGGCCGTAGCCTGTCCCGTCCGCGGCGACGACGATTGCCCGGTCCCGGCCGTGTTCGGCGAGCAACGAGGCGGCGTGTGCGTGGTGGTGCCACACGCCGACGGTCCGTGCGTCGGACGCCGTCGCCAGACTCCTCGTCCGGAACTCCGGGTGGCGGTCGTGCGCGACGACGTCGGCGAAGAGTTTATCAACAGTACCTTTATAATGATTCGTGGTAACCTTGACTCCAGCAA
>NZ_JBEPXO010000029.1:0-38852 GCF_041641895.1 Salinigranum sp.
CCGGCGAGTTCGCCGTAGAGGACGCAGGCGGCCTCCATCGAGTAGAGGAGTTCGCCCAGCGCGTACTCGTCGACGTGGTCGATTTCGAGTCGGACGTTCGGGACGTCCGCCGCGACGAGCGAGGCCTCCGTCGCCTCGAACTCCGCGTCCAGCAGTTCACCGAGCGACGCGCCGCCGAGGTACGACAGCCCTTCGAGGTCGGTCTCCGGAATCCCGACGTCGGCGTACTCGCGGGGGCGCAGGAGGGTGACCATCTTGTCGTGCGGTCCTGCCCGATAGAGCTGGAGCTGCGAGTGCTGGTCGGTCGCCCCGAGCGCGCGGGCGGGCGTCTGACCGAGGCCGTCTTTCCCCAGCGACTCGGCCCACAGCTGGGCGAACCACTCGGCGAAGTACTCCAGCGACTCGGCGTACGGCATCATCGCGTTGGTCAGCGCGCCGCGCTCCGCGAGCGCGTACGAGACGGCCCCGTACGCGTAGGCGGGCGACTCGAACAGCGACCCCGAGAGCGACTCCGCCGCCGACGCCCCGCCCGCCAGCAGCGCCTCGAGGTCGTGTCCCTGCACCGCCGCCGCCGCCAGGCCGACCGTCGACAGCACCGAGAACCGCCCGGGGACGCCGTCGGGAACCGGGAGCGAGGGGAGGCCGTGCTGGTCGGCCAGCCGTCGCAAGTTACCCTCCTCGCCCGTGGTGACGAGCGTCCGCTCGGTCCAGTCGACGCCCGCCGAATCCATCGCCTCGCGGACGACGAGGAACGTCGAGAGGGTCTCCGCCGTGGTCCCCGAGCGCGAGACGACGTTCATCACCGTCTTCTCCAGCGGGAGCGAGTCGAGGAGCGCCCGGGTGTGGACGGGGTCGACGTTGTCGAGGTAGTACGCCTCGACGTCGGAGTCGAGCGCCGCCGAGAGCGTCGCGGCCCCGAGCGCGCTCCCGCCGATGCCGACGTTGAGGAACGCCTCTGCGTCCGCGAACGGCTCGACGGCCCGGTGGATAGCGTTGGTGTCGACCGTCTCCGGGAGGTTCAGGGCGGCGTAGCCGTGTTCGCCCTCCGCTCGTCCGGTCTCGATCCGTTCGTGTGCTGCCGCGACGTGGCCGTCGAGTCGTTCGAGTGAGTCGCGCGAGACGCCCGGCGTCGTCTCCAGTGCGTTCCCGATGTCGACGTACATACACCTCGACCCGCGTCGGGGAGCGACAAGTACGTGCCGGTAACCTCACTCGTCGTCGGTTTCGGTCGTCGCCCCGGACACCGTCTCCACCGCCCGCGAGACCATCCGCTCGGAGTAGCCCGCGGCGAACCCGACGACGATGAAGACCGGGGCCGTCACCTCGCTGAACCCCCCGGCGAACGACGTCTGGAGGAAGAAATAAAACAACACTGCCGAGATGGCACCGATGAGACCACGCGCCCAGGTGACGGTCAGTCCCGTGATTCGCTGGGCGACCTTCGTCGAGACTCTCTTCTTCTGAAGCGAGCGCATCCCGAACAGCGACGCGCCAATCATCCCCGAGAGGGCGACGAACACGACGAAGCCGGCACTCGTGACGACTGGCGGTGTCTGTGTCACCGTTCTCGTCGTAGTCTCGGTTGTCGGGTCGAGCTCTGTGGTGGTCGTGGTTCCGGCTGCCGGGTCGGTCACGGTGATGGTCGTGATTTCCGTCATGACGTCGGTCGCGACGTTCTCGGCGGGAATCGTAAACGGCGGCTGGAGGAACAGTGCCACCCCGAAGTACGGGAGTATCGATAAGACGAGGAACAGCACGGCCGCGATGGTACCCAACCAGAACAGCTGGCTGAACTGGTTCTGGAGGTAGTAGCGCTTCAGGTGGACGCCCTCGTACTGCTCGTGGAGAATCTCGCTCGCTGCACGGACCGTTTCACCGGTCACGTCGTCGTCGAGCTGCTCCGCTCCGAGGAGTTCTTCGACAGACTCCTTCTGCTTTCCTCCGAGCGCGCCGAGCGCCTCCGTGCGGACGACCTTCGCCCGGGTCCGGAGCGCGTCAGCGTCCGGCTCGATGCTGTCGAGTGCCTCCAGGCCATGTGTTTCGAGACGCTGCGCCGCGTGAAAGTGCCGCCACCCGTCCTCGACGCGCCCTTTGTCGAGAGCCTCCTCGACGTTCTCGAAGAGGTCGACGACGTCTCGATGCCAGAACGTGCCCTCGCCGTCTGCCCGGGAGACCAGCGTGTCGAACTCCTCGCGGTACGTCTCGAAATCAGCACGCAGCCGGACATACCCCATGTTCCTCTCACGTCTCCACCGACGGAACCGGTCGAACGGAGACCCTTCTCTGTCGACGACTCTCGACGATTCCCCACCCTGAACGCTCTCGACGGAACCCATCCCACCGCACTAGTCACACTGGGGTGACATATACTAGTACGGCAATCTCCTGTCGGACCGCGTCGGTTAACTCTCGCGGGTCCTAACGGCGGGTATGACCGACGGCTACCGCGGGGTCTTCGGTGCCTTCCCGTACGCGTTCCGGCAGAGCCGGTCGCTCCTGTTTCGCTCGTACGTCCTCGTCGGCGCGCTCGTGGCGGCGGCGGTGACGGTCCTGTTCGGTGCGGGACTCGTCGTCCTCGTCGCGCAGACGGCCGCCATCGAGGGCGGGTCGCTCACGCTCTCGCGGGCCTTCTACGTCGTCGTCGGCCTCTTCGTCGTCGCGCCGCTCGTCGCGCCCGTGCTCTTCGTGGCCCGTCGCCACCGTCGACAGGAGGGCGACGACGCCCGGTACGACCTCGTGCTGTCGCTTGCGGGCTACCTGTTCATCGCGTCGCTGTACGTGGGACTCGTCATCACGGTCCCTTCGGACCAGCAGACCGCCCCACCGACCGCGGCCGAACCGCTCGTCGCGTTCCTCTACGGGCTTCCGCAACTGGCGGGCGTGGTACCGCCGCTCCTCGGGGCGGTACTCATCCTCGCTGCTCACCGACTCCTCCGTTGACGCCGGCGAGCGCGCGGCCGGCGTCGTCGGGAACGCGCGAAGGCCACGGCCGGGTCGGACTGGCTGGGGCAGGGAGGAGGCCTCTCGTCGCGGCCGCACACCGCGTGTCTCCCCGCCGCGACGAGCCACCTCGTCGACAGCTTCCCGAGCCACCGATACGAACAGCCTCGTCCTCACCACGCGTCGAGGACGAAAAGGTGAACCGTCGCAGTCGCCTCCCTCCGACGATGAGCGACGACGCATCCGAACGGGCCGCGAAGTCGGAGAAGACGGGGACGTTCCTCGTCACGGCCGCCGACGAGGAGTCGGCCGTGCTGAAGGACGTGACGAGCGGACAGGTCCACACGCTGGCGTCGAGCCCCGGCGTCGAACCGGACGACGCCGTCGAGGGGACCGTCGAACCCGAACCGCCGCTGAACGTCTCGTGGCGCCTCGTCGACGTCGACCGGCGGTGGGGAATCTCGCTCGAGGTGAGCGAGGAGTCGCCGACGACGCTGGCCCGGGAGCTAGCGGCCGACCAGTCGGTCGGTGACCTCACCCGGAAGGAACGCGCGGGGACGGGCGAACTCCACGTCATCTCGGTCCCCGAGGACGGCACGGACGAGGCCGTCGAGGACGTCCTCGCCGACAGGGAGAGCACGCTCTCGCGGGCGGCCCGACTGGGTGTCGCCCGGGTCGAAATCCGGTCCGAACCCGGTGTCGTCGCCGTCCGGTACATGCCCTGACGACCCGGACTCGAACCCGGGCCCGGGCCCGAATCCAGACACCCGTTCAGTCGCGCGTCGGTACCTCCCCCGCGGGGACGATGGTGCAGTCGGGCAGGTCGGCCAGGACGTCCTCGGGACCGGGCGGGGCGTACACCGCGAGCAGTTTGAGCGTCTCCCACCCCGTGTTCACCGTGCCGTGCTCGACGCCGGCGGGGATGTACACCATCTCGCCGGGGCCGACGTCGCGGCTGTCGCCCGCGACGGTCTGTTCGCCCTCCCCGCTCAGGAAGTAGAGTATCTCGTCGCTGTCGGGGTGGGTGTGGAGTTCGTGTCCCTTACCGGGTTCGAGCTGTACGACGCCGGCGCTGAACCGCTCGGAGTCACACACGTCGGGCGTCGCCATCCACTTGAGCGTCCCCCAGTCGAACTGCTGTGTGTCGACGTCGTCGGGTTCCACGTAGTACGTTGCCATACACCACGTCCCTCTCGTGACGCCGAATTAACTATTTCGTGGGCCGCGTGAGGTCGGAACCCCCGCCGCAACACTGATACTCGCCGTCCGAATTGGTGTCAGTGGTCATGGCAATGAGATACACACGTGAGGAGTCGCTCGACCGACTCCGTGAGACCGTCGCGGCGGGCGACCCTGTCATCGGGGCCGGCGCAGGGACCGGTATCTCGGCGAAGTTCGCCGAGCGAGGTGGCGTCGACCTGCTCATCATCTACAACTCCGGCCGCTACCGGATGAACGGCCGCGGGTCGCTCGCGGGGCTACTCCCGTACGGCGACGCGAACGAAATCGTCGTCGAGATGGGTCACGAGGTCCTCCCCGTGGTGGAGGACACGCCCGTCCTCGCGGGCGTCAACGGCACCGACCCGTTCCGCGACATGGACGTGTTCGTCGACGACCTCCAGCGCCGCGGCTTCTCCGGCGTCCAGAACTTCCCCACCGTCGGACTCATCGACGAGGACAGCGGCTTCCGGCAGAACCTCGAGGAGACCGGGATGGGGTACGACAGGGAGGTAGAGATGATTCGAACGGCCTCGGAGAAGGGGATGCTCACCTGTCCGTACGTGTTCACCGAGCAGCAGGCGCGCGAGATGACCGAGGCCGGCGCGGACGTCGTCGTCTCCCACATGGGGCTCACCACCTCCGGCGACATCGGCGCGGAGACGGCGCTCGACCTCGACGCGGCGGCCGAGCGCGTCCAGGCGCACCACGACGCCGCCAGAGCGGTGGACGACGAGGTCATGGTCATCTGCCACGGCGGCCCTATCGCGTGGCCCGACGACGCGGCGTACGTCCTCGACAACACCGAGGGCGTCGTCGGCTTCTTCGGCGCGTCCAGCATCGAACGCCTCCCGACCGAGGAGGCCATCGAGAACCAGGCGCGCGAGTTCAAGGAAATCGACCTCTGATGGCCGTCGTCATCGTCGGAACGCTCGACACGAAGGCCGAAGAGATCGGGTTCGCCCGCGACGTCGTTGAGGCGCAGGGCGTCGACGTCCACGTCGTCGACACGGGCGTGATGGGCGACCCCGGCTTCGAACCGGACACCGCCGCGAGCGACGTCGCCGCCGCGGGCGGGGAGTCTCTGGAGACACTCCGCGACTCCGGTGACCGCGGCACGGCGATGGAGGTCATGGGTGAGGGTGCCGCCGCCGTCTGCCAGCGCCTCCACGACGAGGGCGTCCTCGACGGGGTCCTCGGCCTGGGCGGGTCGGGCAACACCTCCGTCGCGACCACGGCGATGCGGGCGCTCCCCTACGGCGTCCCCAAACTGATGGTGTCGACGATGGCCTCCGGCGACGTCCGACCGTACGTCGAAGCGCGCGACGTGATGATGCTGTACTCCGTCGCCGACGTCGAGGGGCTGAACCAACTCTCCAGGACGGTCATCTCGAACGCGGCGCTCGCGATGGTGGGGATGGTGTCGAACGAACCGGACGTCGAAGTGGAGGACAGGTCGACGGTCGGCCTCACGATGTTCGGCGTCACGACCCCCTGTGTCAAACACGCCCGGTCGTGGCTCGAAGAACGGGGCTACGAGACCATCGTCTTCCACGCCACCGGCACCGGGGGAACCGCGATGGAGACGCTGGTGCGAGAGGGAGTCATCGACGGCGTCCTCGACGTCACGACGACCGAGTGGGCCGACGAACTCGTCGGCGGTGTCCTCTCGGCGGGCCCGACTCGCCTCGACGCGGCCGCCGAGACGGGAACGCCACAGGTCGTCTCCACCGGCGCGCTCGACATGGTGAACTTCGGCCCCCGCGAGGAGGTGCCCGCGGAGTTCGAGGGCCGAACACTCCACGTGCACAACCCGCAGGTGACGCTCATGCGGACCACGCCCGACGAGTGTGCCGAACTCGGCCGCATCATCGGTGAGAAACTCAACGCCGCCACCGGTCCGACGGCGCTCGCGCTCCCCCTGAAGGGCGTCTCGCTGCTCGACGTGGAGGGCGAGGACTTCTACGACCCCGAGGCCGACGCGGCGCTGTTCGACGCGCTTCGGGAGACGGTCGACGACGACGTCGACCTCCTCGAACTCGACACCGACGTCAACGACGAGGCGTTCGCCGAGGCCGTCGCCGAACGGCTCCACGAGTACATGCGCGAGGCCGGCCGCGCGCCGGAGTGACCGTCACCTCCAGTCGAAGCGGTGGCCTTTCTCCTCGGTTTGCTATTTATTCTCGCTGTGAACTACCGACCGTCCGCTGGCCGTCGCGGAGGCGTGGCTCCGAAGCGCGCTCGGCGCTGCTCTCCTGTCATCTCCAGTCGAAACGATGCCCTTTCGGTCCCCGACCAGTCCGGACGACTACTGTTCGCACGGGAGTCCGCCGCGGCGTCCGATTCCGGCCGTCACTGCGCTCGGCCGTCGGCGGTTCTCGCTCGACTGTCTGTCACCTCCAGTCGAAGCGGTGCCCTTCCGTCTCTATCGACTACAGTCCACTCCAGACGGTATATAGTGGCTCCCGTACCTCACGGGTCGCTCTCTCCAGTCGAAACAGTACCCTTCGATGTCCGGTTCGGGATGTGCGACAACGTTCGTCACAGTACTCCGGCCGCTCACGTCCCTCGTCCGCTCTCGGCGTTCGGGCCGGCGGCGCTTTGTACTTTCCAGCCCCCCTCGTGGTCGGCCACGCGGGTCGTGAACGTGATCTCGGTCTCCGGACCCATCTCCTCGCCGCCCTCGACGGCCTCGATACGGAAGCGGATGTCGAGCGAGTCGCCACAGCAGCCCACGTCGGCGAACTCCTCGAACTCCGATCCGACCGAGAGGTCGTCGACGACCTTCCGGAGGTAGTTCCGGTACCGCGGACTCTCGACCTGTTCGCGGCCCCACTTCGAGAGCGCTTCGGGATACGACAGGAGAACGCGCGTCGCCTGTGTCATGCGCGTGAGTACGAGGGGGAGCGAGAAGAGCGTGGTGGCGCGTGCCGGAACGACGCACGGGCGTCGTCGCGTCCGGCCGCGTCGGTTTCAGCTGACGACGCTGGAGACGAGTTGCTGGAGGTTCGCGCGCATCCCCCAGTTCGTCCCGAGGTCAAGCGCGAGGACCGCCGCGGCGTAGACGACGCCGCCGGTGACGACCATGGCGCAGAGTTCGACCCACGCCGGCAGGACGAGCGCCTGTCCGACGTACCACGTCGCACCCGCCATCACGGCCGAGGCGACGAGCGGGTAGGTCGCCCCCGAGATGGTCCGGACGCCGCTCATCTCCAGCACCTTGCCGGTGATGTAGAGGTTTATCGGGAGGCTGACCAGCAAGTTCACCGCGAGGACCAGCAGGGCGGTCCCCGTGATGCCCCAGCGGACGGTCACCGGGTAGATGAACACCGCGATGACGAGGACCTTGAGGAACGACGTCTTGGTGATGTAGTCGGGACGCCCCACGGCCTTCCAGAGGGCGCCCATCACCTTCCCGAGCGCACGGTAGACGCCGTAGAGGGCCAGCAACTGCATCGCGACGACCATCGGGAGCCACTCGGCACCGAACGCCGCGGTGACGAACGCGGGTGCGACGACGGCGAACCCGACGCCCATCGGGACGGCGACGAACGACACCATCCGCACGGTGGTGAGGTAGCTCTCCCGGAGGCGGACGACGTCGGTCTGGAACTTCGAGAACGCGGGGAACATGACCCCGGCGATGACCTGGCTCAGTTCCGTGGCGGGCGCGTTCGACATCCGGTAGGCGTACTGGTAGTACGCGAGCGCGACCGGCGAGAGGAGCCAGCCGACGAAGACGTCGTCGCCCTCGTTGTAGAGGAAGTAGAGGATGGACGACCCGGTGATCCACTTGCCGAAGTGGATGAGGTCGCCCGCCGCCTCGCGGTCGAAGCCGACGCCCGGCCGGAAGTCGTGGATGAGGTACGAGGCGACGAGGCGGACGACGTCGGCCGCGAGGAACGCGCCGACCCACGCCCACGCCGAGGGGTCCCACAGGGCGAACGCCAGCCCCGTGAAGAAGAACGCGAGCGTCCCGCCGGTAGTGTAGACGAACATCTTGTGGTACTCGAGGTTCTTCTGGAAGTAGACGACAGCGGGGTTCTTCAGGCCGCGCAGGACGGCCGAGACGCCGAGTACCTGGACGAGCGGCACCGCCGCGGGGGCGTCGAACAGCCGTCCGATGAACGGTGCGGCGAGGAACAGCACCCCGAAGATGACGACGCCGCGGGCGACTTCCATCGCGAGGACGGTGTTGAGGTAGCGGTCGACGTTGTCCTCGACGCGCTGGATGAGCGCCTCGTTGAGGCCGACTTCGGTGAGGCTCCGGAGGGCGCTCATCGAGACGAGCGCGATGCCGACGAGGCCGAGTTCGAGGGGGCCGACGAGACGCGCGAGGATGACGAGCAGGACGAGAGGGAGCAGCCGGTCGACCATGTTCTGGCCGAAGAGCCAGACGGCGCTCTTGGCGGCGCGCTGCCCGGTTCCGCCGCTCGGGACGAGCCGACGGACGATCGATATGAGCTTTCGAGACATGATGGTCTGAGTGTAGCGAATCCAGAAGCCGCAGTTCACCCGGCCCCGGCGTCGAACACGGAGCGGCGAGACGACTACTTCGGACGTGGCCGTATCTACCCCGGTCGGGAGCATTGTTATGACCGCAGTAACGGCACCCGTCGCCGCCGACAGGGTGAGGCTGCCGGCCGATTTCTCGCCGGTCGAGCGCGCTTAACCGCGTACTAAACCGAGCGGCTCGACGCCCTCCGGGCGGTACTGTCGCACGGGTCGACCACCGGGGGAGGAGTCCAGCCACCTCGGCGGGGGCTGGGAACGACCCGGGTGCGGAGTGGGCGTGCGGGGCGAGAGCGGACGGAGAGGTGAGGGACGGACGAGACGAACGGAGAGGCGGGGGACGGACGAGGAAAGAGTGGACGTGCGCGAGCGACTGTCGCTGTCGCTGTCGGTGTCAGCGTTCGAACGCCGTCTCGTTGTACCAGACGTCGACGTGCTCTGTGGGGTGATACGACTTGCCGACGATGTCGGGGCGGCCGTCCCCGTTCAGGTCGACGGCTTTCGCCTCGTGGGTCGGGACGCCGACGCCGACGAGTTCGGCCTCGAACCCGCTCCCGCGGTTGCGGAAGACGAACTGCCGGGGTCTCTCGGTCTGGAGGCCCATCTCGGCGACGTAGACGTCGAGTCGGCCGTCGCCGTCGAAGTCGGCGACGGCGAGCGAGTGGGGGTTCGAGAGCTGGTCGTGCAGGACGGTCGGCACCCAGTCGGTGCCGTCGAAGTCGAACACGGCGACCCGCCCGGGGATGTCGCCGTTGTACGGGCGGTCACCCTCAGCGATGACGAGTTCGAGCTCGCCGTCGTCGTCGAGGTCGGCGGCCGCGAGGCGGGTCCACTCCCACCCCTCGGCGACGACTTCGCGCTCCCACTCCCCGTCGACGCTGTGGAAGACGTTCGGGCCGGCGACGATTTCGGTGTCGCCGTCGCCGTCGATGTCCACGACGAGCAGTCCCTCGACGTGGAGGTCCTCACAGACGACGTGGAGGTTCTCTTCGGGCCACGGCTCGACCGTCGGGTCGGCGGGGATGTCGTAGTAGAACACCGTTTCGCTCCGCTGTGAGCAGCCGACGAGTTCGAGGTCCCCGTCGTCGTCGACGTCCGCGAGGACGAGGTCGTGGTACTTCTCGAACCGCTCGGAGACGAGGTGGAGCGACCACTTCTCCCGTGGGTTCTCGGGCTGGCGGAGCCAGTAGATTCCGCGCGCCCCGAGCGCCTGACCGACGACGAGGTCGACGCGCCCGTCGCCGTCGACGTCGCCGAGCGCCCCGCCGAGCGCGTAGAGGTCGCCGCGCGGGGCGACGACGTGACGCTTCCACCCGTCGCCGAGGTTCTCGTACCAGAAGACGTTCGGCTCCGTGCGCCGGTAGAGCCGCTTGAACACGGGGACGTTGTCGAGCTTGATGGTCCGCCCGGGAAGGGCCAGCGTCGCGGTCCGACCCGACCCGGTGACGACCAGGTCGGGGAGGCCGTTGCCCGTGAGGTCGGCCGGGAGACAGGTGAAGAGGTTCCCACACGGCGGGTTGTCGTCGACGCGTTCGTGGCGGAACCGGAGCGTCGAACGCGCCTGCGTGGTCTGAGACATTACCGCTCGTACTCGTGGAGCGAGCATGGTAACGCGTCGACTAACGCGACCCCTCCGGTATCGACACCCCGCGGCGTGGCACCGGCTGCCGTGCCGGCGTCCGTCTTGCCCGGCCGCCACGCCCCACAGCCTCGGACGGGCGTTCGTCCGCTGAGTCGCACATAAGAAGGCTTATTCGGCGCGCCGGAACACCGACGTACATGGTCGAGTTCGACGTACCGGAGGTCGACTACACCCGGTACACGAATCGTCAGCTCGCGGCGGTTCCGCTCGCGGTTCTCGCTGTCGCCCTCCTCGTCATCGCGGGGTGGACCGTCGTGACTGGCTCGCCGGTCAACCCCGGCCTGGACTTCACCGGCGGGACGGAGTTGCGTGTCTCCGTCGACGCCCCCGAAGGACAGGCACAGCAGGAGATTCGCACGGCGTTCGAGACGCAGCCGGAGTCCATCCGTTCGGTCCCCTCCGACGGCACGTACATCGTCACGTTCCAGTCCGGCGCGGCGACGACGTCGGAGATCGAACGACAGGCCGAGGCGGCCGGCTTCGAGATACGCTCTATCGACGCCGTCTCGGCCGCCTTCGGCTCCGAGACCCAGCAGCAGGCGCTGCTCGGCGTCCTCATCGCCTTCCTCGGGATGAGCGTCCTCGTCTTCTTGATGTTCCGGACGTTCGTCCCCTCCATCGCCGTCGTCATCTCGGCGTTCTCCGACATCGTCATCCCCGTCGCCCTGATGAACCTCCTCGGCATCGAACTCTCGCTGGGGACCGTGGCGGCGCTCCTGATGATCATCGGGTACTCCGTCGACTCGGACATCCTCCTGAACAACCACATCCTCCGGCGGTCGGGCGACTTCTACGAGTCGACCTACCGCGCGATGCGGACCGGCGTGACGATGACGCTCACGTCCATCGCCGCGATGATCGTCATGACCATCGTCGCCACGCTGTTCGGCATCTCGCTGCTCGCCGCCATCGGCATCGTGCTCGTGTTCGGCCTCACCGCGGACCTCATGAACACCTACCTGCTGAACCTCTCGTTGCTTCGGTGGTACAAGTTCGAGGGGGTGGCGCGCTGATGGCCTCCCTCCGAGACAACTGGCGCATCATCCTGCTCGTCGTCGTCCTCCTGGCGTCGACGTTCGCGCTCTTCTCTCCGACCGTCGGGGGGACCGGGAGTGAGAACGCCGCGACGGAGGGGCCGACCAATCTCAAGTACGGGCTCGAACTCTCCGGCGGGACCCGCATCCGCGCACCCCTCGTCGGCGTCACGGCCGAGGGCGTCGACATCGGCGAGGCCGACACCCGGCAGGTCGCCAGGGACGTCGCCGGCGAACTCCCGGCCGCGGACCCGAGCGACGTCATCGTCCGCCGGACCGCACAGTCCACCGCGACGGTGGAGGTGACGGCCGAGAACGTCTCCACGGGGAACTTGGCGTCGACCCTCGACGCGCTCGACCTGTCGTACGAGACGGTCCGCGACGGCGTCACCGAACCGACGCGTGAGGAGGTCGTCCGCGTCCTCCAGAACAAGATCAACGAAGCCGGCCTCTCCGGTGGGACGGTCCAGCAGGTGACCACCGCCACCGGCGCGCACTTCGTCCTCGTGGAGGTCCCGAACGAGGACCGATCCGAAGTCGTGGACCTCGTCGAGTCGCGCGGGTCGGTTCGCATCGACATCTACCACCGACAGAACGGGACGTACACGACTCGCGAGGGCGTCCTCACGGGCGACGACTTCCAGAACATCGGGACCGCCCAGGAGTCCGAGCGCGGACCGTTCGTCCCGGTGACGGTGCGGCCGCAGGCCGCCGCCCAGTTCCAGCAGGCCGTCGTCGAGACGGGCGTCGCCCAGCCCGGCGGGACGACGTGTACCTTCGAGGAGAACCCCAACGCGACGCAGCCGTGTCTCCTCGTCGTCGTCGACGACCGGGTCGTCAACTCGTTCGGGATGTCGCCCGGTCTCGCCCAGAGCATGCAGGCCGGCGACTGGGCCGACGACCCCGCGTTCCAGCTCACTACGCGCAACTTCTCGGAGGCCCAGCGCGTCTCCATCAACCTCCGTGCCGGCGAACTGCCGGCCAAACTCGACCTCGAGGGTGAAGACGGCGGCACCTCCTCGTTCATCTCTCCCAGCCAGGGTGAGAACTTCAAGGTGAACTCCGTCATCACCGGCATGGTCGCCGTCCTGGCCGTCGCCGTCGTCGTCTTTATCCGGTACGGCGAGGCGAAAGTCGCGCTGCCGATGATCGTCACCGCCTTCTCCGAGGTGCTCATCCTCCTCGGCTTCGCCGCCGGTATCGGCTACGCGCTCAACCTCCCCGCCATCGCCGGCTTCATCGCGGTCATCGGGACGGGGGTGGACGACCTCATCATCATCGCCGACGAGGTGATGGCGGAGGGGGACGTCTCTTCCCGCCGGATCTTCCAGTCTCGCTTCAAGAAGGCGTTCTGGGTCATCGGTGCCGCCGCGGCGACCACCGTCATCGCGATGTCGCCGCTCGCGGTCCTCTCGCTCGGGGACCTCCAGGGCTTCGCCATCTTCACCATCCTCGGCGTCCTGGTGGGCGTCCTCCTCACACGCCCCGCGTACGGTGACATCCTCCGGGCGCTGCTGACCGAGGACCGCTGAAGCCCGGTCCACTCCTCCAATCGGCGTGCTCCCTCGCGGGGCCCCGTCTCAGTCCGTGCTTTCCTCTCCGGAGTCCTCTCTCGATGCCGACGGCGAACAGTCGCGCCAGTCGATGGAGGCGTCGACGCACGTCCGTAGTACGGTCGTGCCGCCGTCGTCGACAGCGACCACTCCCCACGCGGCCAGTTTCGGCACGTGCTGGTGAGTGAGTCGGACGTTCAGGCGGTCCCACTCGGAGCCCTCCTCGGCCGACTGGAGCGACTCGACCAGGCCGGCGGGACGCGTCGTGTCCGCGAGGAGCAGGTGGGCGGCGAGCGTCTCGAGCGTCGCCGGCAGTGCACACCGCGAGAGGACCCACAGGAGCGTCCGTCGGTCGGGGTGCGACAGCAGGTCGTACGACACGTCGAGCGCCTCCTCGCCGTCGGCCGAGACGCACTCGGCGAGCGTCGTAGCCGCGACGTGGGGCAGTATCGCCGTCGGGTCGTCGACCCACCCGACGAGACGGTCCGTGTCGACACAGTAGTCGACGACGCCCGTCGCCGCGAGGTGCGGCAGGTGACAGTGGCGGAGTTCGAGGTGGACCCGTTCACAGGCGTCCCGCGGTACGTCTGCCGGTGACTGGCGGGAGTCGGCCGCGGCGACGTGCCGGGCGAGACGTCCGGCCGTCAGCGGGGGGCCGACATCGTGGCCGGCTAGCCGACCGAGGACCTGTCGTCGACGCGACTGCCGCCCGAGACGGCACGCGTCGTCCAGCGGGATGTCGGGTGTCATTCGGGCGCTCACGGGTGCGAGCGACTCCCGCTTCGGCAAACGGGTGAAAAGCGTTTCTGACTACTCCCCCGAAGCGTGCGGGCCGCTGATACGTTCCCCGCGAGCGCGGGGACCGCGTCAGTCCAGATACGCCCGGGTCTCGGGGCTGAGTCGAACGAGGACCGTCCGCCCGTCGTGTTCACGGGTGAGGACGCCGGCCGCCACCAGTCGGTCGACGTGGTTGCTCACGGTACTCGTCGCGAGGCCCAGTTCCGACCCGAGGTCGGTCATCCGGACGGGCTGGAGTCGCCCGACGGCGTCGACGACCCGCGACGTGGACCGGGTCGCGAGCGCCGCGGCCGGACCGGTCTCGTCGTCTTCGACGGGCGTCGGGTACACCCGGTGGTGACCCAGCACCGAGCGCGACTCGACGAGGCCAGCCCGTTCGAGGACCTTCAGGTGGTACCGGAGGGTCGACCGGTCGAGTCCGCTCGCCCGGACGAGTTCGGCGATGTTGCTGCCCGGCACGGCCGTCACGTGGCGGTACACCCGTTCGCGTCTCTCGTTGGCGAGCGTGTCGCCGTCGCCGTCTCGTTCGTACCCGACGAGGAGTGCGAACCCGGGGACGCGCTGGGGGGAGAGGAGGTGACTCACCACCCGCTGGCCGTCGCGGAGCGCGGACGGCACCTCCTCGGCGACGTCACCGACGTCACCGACGCCGAGCGAACCGAGGTTGGTCTGGACGGCGTGGCAGTTCCCGTCCGCAGCGTGTGCGAACGTTCCTGCCGCCGTGGGCGCTGCGGTGGCGGGCACCGCAGTCATGACCGCCGCGAGGAGCACCAGTGCGACGAGTCCGACGAGCCGACCCGTCCCGCTGTGCGTCGCGTGGCCGATCCGTTCGGCCGACGCTCGTTTCTCGGTCTGCGCGAACATCGTGGTATCCATCCTGTACGCTGGAGCAACCACAAGAATGTTGGAGAAGTCTCTCCGACCGACCGGGGCGAAACCCCCGGTAGGTGGTGTGTAACCACGGTACGCGGCAGCCGTCCCCTTCTCATCTGCTGAGAAGGTCCCGCCTACTTATGCCCGACATCGCCGTACCCTGAACTGTACCGCCTTCAGACCGTTCGCCTCCCCTCAGCCCATGTCCGAACTCCCACTCCGCCGTGACGCCGACGAGTCGTCGACCGCAAGCGACGCTCCCGCCCCGACTGACTACTCGACGCGCGGCGTGTCTCTCTTCGACGACGGTGGCGAGTACGCGGCCATCGTCGTTCCCGCGGACGACTCCCCACCCGAGTGTACCATCTTCCCCCTCGACGCGACCGAAGACGAACTCCTCACCACGTGGGTCTCCGCCGAGGAAGGCTCGTTCGTCGCGCTCGACGAGATGCGCTGATCCGTCGCGTTCGTCCCTGCCCGTGGGTCCCCTCTCCGTTCCCGTGTTCCACCCGAGACGCCGTCTCGGTCGTTTCGTTCGTCTCGGGCGTTTGTGGGTCGTCTTCCGTACGCGCCCCCACGTCCCCGTCAGAAGTCGTCGAGCGCGGACTGTTCGGCCGCGGCGAGCACGTCGTCACACGTCTTCCACGACGCCCGTGCACAGGCCGGGAGCGTGCCGTGTTCGCGGACGTACTCCCGCAGGAACGCTCTCGTCGTCGGGTCGCTCGGGTAGCCGCTCCCGACGTCGCCGTACGTCGCGCGCAGGTCGTCGACCAGACGGTCCCGCTCGACTTTCGCGACGATGCTCGCCGCCGCGACGACCGGGTACCGCTCGTCGGCCCCGTGTTCGGCCTCGACGTCGACGGACACGCCACGCTCGCCGACCCCGTCGGCGACGCGACGGGCGAACCGTTCCTCCGAGACGTCGCCCGCGTCGGTGGATACCGGGTCGCCGTCCCGCGCGACGGCCGCGATGGCCTCGACGTGAGCATCGACGGTCAGCCCGTTCATGTCGGTCTCCGGCGCGTCGATGCGTTCGGTGGAGACGACGCCGACCCCGACGCCGTCGGCGACGGCGCGAACCTCGGCGGCCAACTCCTCCCGTCGAGTCGGCGTGAGTCGCTTCGAGTCGTCGACTGTCGGGGGGAGGCCGTCGGGGTCGACCCGGACCGCCGCGGCGACCATCGGCCCCAGTACCGGCCCCTTCCCGGCCTCGTCGCTCCCGACGGAGATTGACATGCGGGGGGATTCGTGCGCCCCGAGAAACCGTTGTCGGTGGTACGACGGCGAGCGCAGGAGGGGCCGCGGTCGGGTCCGCCTACTCGTCCGTCTCGAGGGCGGTTTCCGCCTCGGTCTCGTCCGGGTCTGGGTCCGGGTCCGAGTCCGTGTCCGCTCCTCGGTCGTCCCGGAAGTACGCCTCGTCCTCGAAGGACTCGTCCTCTCCGTAGACACCGACGACGTCGAGCGCCGTCACCGTCGCACCGACGCCGAGGAGACCCGCCAGACTCGGCTCCGTCCGCTCGTCGTCGCCCGAGACGAGTTCCTTGATGTAGAGGCCGCCCTGCCCGTGGAACTCGACGGTGGCGTGGGTGGCGTCCGCCCACTCGCCGCCTGCCTCGTACACCTCGCGCGTCCGCGTGAGGTTCGCCCGTCGGTGGTCGACGCGCTGTGGCGTGTACTGCTCGATGCTCGCGCCCTCGAGGTCGGCGAGCGCGTCGCTCAACTCGTCCTCCGAGACTGCGGCGTCGAACTCGACCTCCGCGTGGTAGCGCTTCGACGCGTCCAGTTCCTTCACCCGTTCGACCATCTCGTACGTGGCCAGTCGGAGGCCCTCGACTTCGACGCGTCCCTCGGCGTGGTCGTTCACGACGCGTTCGAGGGGCCCGACGTTCACCGTTCGCCGCTTCGGGTCGCGCACCTCGACGACGAAGGGGCGGCCGGTGCCGAGCATCCGCGCGTCGACGTCCTCCCGCCCGGCGCCGTGGAACGTCGCCTCGCTCCCGTCCATCGCGTCGCGGATGGGCGGCGCGACGAGTCCCTCGACGCTCGCCTGGTAGAGGTAGCCCGTCCCGTCACACTGGGGACACTCCCGGTCGGCGCCGAGGACGCCACGGCCGTCACAGCGCCCACAGGGCCACTCGGTCTGGGGGATGTCCCGTTCGAGTTTGCGGTAGCGGCCGTAGACGAACGCCGAGTTGACCGTCGCTTCGACCTCCCCGGCCTCGATGTCGAGGAGGAACTGGATGTCGGGTCGGCCGAACTCCACCTCCGTCTCGGTGAGCCGCCCCACCCGTTTGCCGACCTCGCGGTTGAACTCCGACTTGAACAGCTCTCCGGCCTCGGGGTCGAGTCCGGTCTCCTCCCGCAGGAGGGCCTCGTTCTCCTCGACGAGCGGCGGCGTGCGCGTCCCGACCTGGTAGGTCTCGAACTCGACGCCTTCGACCGCGCTCGCGGCGCGTTCGGCCCACTCGTCGAACCGCGCACACTCGCCCTCACAGACCCAGCACTCCGCTGTCGGGGTGGGTTCGAACGGCTCGTCGTCGTCGAGGGCGGCGGCGACGCGGAGCGACCGCCCCCGCTCGGCGTTCGTCAGCCCGAAGCTCCGGTCGGCGAAGGCCCGACCGAGGCAGGCGTCACAGACGGGGCCCGTCCCGTCGAGCGCCCGGGCGTCGTCGAGAATACTCATACGCGAACTGTGTGGGGCGACAGTAACTGTCTTGCGTTGCGCGTCTCGGCTACGCCCGTCCGTCGGTCCCTGCCCCGATGTCGACCGTCCCGCGACTCTCGCTCGGACCCGGCCGTCCCGGCGTCACGCGACGCCGGCCCGACTCAGGAGCCACCACGCCGTCACCCCGACACCGACGCCTACGAGGAGCAAGCCCAGCGTCAAGAGAGCGGTGACGACGAGGACGTACCGGCGGTCCAGGCTCGCCCCCTCGGGCGCATCGAGTCGTGCCTCCGCGAGGCGGACGTTCCGGGCGTTCGCCTTCCAGACGGCGTCGAAGGCGTCCCCTACCAGCGGGAGCGACCCGAACACAGCGTCGACGACGAGCACGACGAGCATCCGCGCGAGCGTCGCCCGCGGGACGCCGAGCGCGGCCGCCCGGGCGACGATGTACGCCGACGCGGCGCTGGTAGGGACGTCGCCGATTCCCGGCACCAGACCGAGGAGCGGGTCGAGACCGATACGGTAGCGCGTCCCCGGCACGCGGAACAGGTCGTCGAGGTAGTAGCTCAGCCGTTCGAGCGCCACCAGTTCCGCTCGTTGCTCGGGCGGTCGCGCCGACCGCTCCCGTGACCGGCCACGCGCTCTGTCGCTCCCCTCCCCGACACCGGCACCGACGTCGTCGCGGCCCGTGTCGACTGCTCTGTCGGGTCCGTCGTCCGCGTCTGCGCCCGTGCCCGCGGATGCGTCCACGTCCGCGTCTGCGTACCCCTCGGAGTCGGTGTTCGACGTCACCCTGCCTCCGCGTCTCACTGTTCCGACTCGCTGTCGAGGCGTTCGAGCCGTTCGACGCCGACCGCTCCCGCGAGCGCCGCGTCCACCTCGGTCCCGGCGTCCGTCTCGCAGGCGACGGTCGTCCGCGCACGGACCCGGAGGTCGTTGAGCCCCGGTCGGACGCCGGTGACGTCGAACGTCTCGACGCGTTCGACGGCGGGAACCCGAGCGAGTCGCTCGCGGGCCTCCTCGCGGAGGGCCGTCCGTCCCCCGCGGGGGACCCGGAGCGTCACCCGGGCGTCGACGAGTTCTGCCATCGCGTGGGGTGGACGTCGGCGTGCACACGCAAAAAGCCTCGCCGCCGTGGTGGCCCGACCGCCGGAAGGACTTACCGCCGTCGCGTCGAGTCGACCACCAATGTCCGACGACGACGCGACCCGCCCCCAGTCCCGGGCGTTCCGGTACGACGGGGAGGTCCCTCCCGGCGAGAAACGACAGTTCCGCTACGAGGTGGGCGAGACGTACCTGGGCGACCCGGTCGAGATTCCGGTGACCGTCGTCAACGGCGACGAACCCGGTCCCCGCGTGTGTATGACCGCCGCGATTCACGGCGACGAACTCAACGGCGTGAAGGTGCTCCAGGAGGTGGCCGACCGGTACACGCCCGCTGGCATCCACGGCACTCTCGTCCTGCTCCACGTCGTGAACGTCCCCGCCTACCAGGCCCAGCAGCGGTACATCCCCATCTACGACCAGGACCTCAACCGGTCGTTCCCGGGCAGGGAGCGGTCGAACACCGCCGAGCGGATGGCGCACCGTGTGTACGACCGGTTCGTGAGTCGGTGTGACGTCGCCCTCGACTTCCACACCTCCACCCGGAACCGGACGACGATGTACCACGTCCGCGCGAACGTCGACGACCCCGACGTGGCCCGGTTGGCGGAGGCGTTCGGTGCGAACGTCATCCTCTCGGGAGAGGGGGAGTCGAGTTCGCTCCGCGCCGTCGCCTCCCGCAACGGGACGCCGACCATCACCGTCGAGATGGGGAAGGCACACCGCTTCCAACCGGCACTCGTCGAAAAGGCACTGGACGGAGTCGAGAGCGTCCTGGCGACGTACGACGTCTCCCCCGAGGGGACGGCGACGGAGCCGTCGTGGCGGAAGGTGATGGGTCCCGACGAGGAAAAACGCTGGCTCCGCGCGGAGACGGGCGGCCTGGTCGAGATGCGGTGGGGTCCCAACCCGCTGGTCCAGGAGGGCGAGACCATCTGCACCATCACCGACCACTTCAAACACGACGAGCACGTCGTCGAGGCACCCTTCACCGGGCTCGTCGTCGGCGTCCTCGAGAACCCCGTCGCGCTCCCCGGCCACCCGCTCTGTCACCTCGTCCGCATCAGCAGCGAGACGCGCGCGGAGATCGAACGCGAGATAACCAGAGGCGAGTTCGACGGCTACCGCTCGTACGGACAGCGGTGGATGGCGGACGAGGAGGAGGCCGAGTAGCGCGTCGGATCAGTCGGCGCGGAGTTCCACTTCCTCCCGCGAGACGCCCGGGACGCCGACCCCGCCGTCCGTCGTACTCACCGGGTCGGCAGGCGACTCGGCCGCCCGTTCGCCGTCGGAGAGCACCCGCAGCGAGAGGACGAGCACCGCGCCGACGAGCACCAGGCCGCCAGCCACGCCGAACGCGACCAGGTAGCCGAAGGAGGCGATCCACCCGCCCAGCACGCCGCCGACGCCTCCGGCGACGGCTCCGAGGGCGGTGTGGACGCCGAGCACCTCGCCGCGGACGCTCGGCGGCGCGAGGCGGGTGACGATGGCCGTCCCGACGACTGCGATGAACGCCCAGGTCACCCCGATGGCCGCGAGGCCGACTCCGGCCGTGACCAGTCCGACCGAGAGCGCACCGAGGCCGCTCACGACGGCGACAGCCGGGAACAGCACGCCACGGGCCGCGAGCGCACCCGACTGGAGGAGTCGGACGTCGTACGTCGTGGCGAACCGCCCCGCCGCCTCGTAGAGGACGGCGGAGCCGAGACTCGACGCGAGATAGAGCGCGAACACCTGTCCCGACCCGAATCCGAGGTCGGTGAAGAACAGCGGGAGGGGTGCCCAGAACGCGGCGAACCCCGTGAAGAAGAGCGCGGCGGCCGTCAGATACGTGGCCAGCGCGGGGTCGAGGCGGCGCTTGAGCCGACTCGGGTGAATCCCCCGCGTCGTCCAGTAGAGGCGGTTCGGGGAGAACGCGAACGTGGCCCCTCTGACGCCCCCCCGTGAACTCGCGAGGAGACGGGCCACACGGCGGACGCGTCGCTCGCTCGTGACGTGGTCCGCCGGCGCGGGGTTCGGGAGCGACCCCGCGGCCCCGAGCGTGCTCACGCCGGCACAGGCGGCGAGCGTCCAGAACAGGACCCGCGTGACCGCCTCTGTCCCGACGAGACTCGTCGCGACGAGGGGCCAGACCGTCCCGAGGACGAGGCCGCCGGCCCAGCCGTACCCCTGGTACTTGTTGAGGCGGCCGATGTGTTCGCCCCACGCGCGCTCGGGGGCGTCGTCGACGACGAGCATCGTCAGCACCGGCGCGACGGACGCGACGACGAGCCACAGCACCGCGTTCGCGAGGATGATGGCCGCGATGCTCGACAGGAGCGGGATGGCCGCGAGCGCGACGGCCACGCCGGCGAGGGTCACGAGCACCAGCGCCCGCCGCCGTTCGACCCGGTTGGCGAGTCGTCCGAACAGGATGGCACCGGGCGCGCCGATGACGGCGGCGCTCGCCGCGAGCAGCCCCAGTTCCACCGGTGTCGCCCCTAGCTGGACGATGTACAGCGGGACGAGGAGCGAGGCACCGCCGAACGCGACGGAGCCGAGCCCCCACGCGTAGAGCCACCGTTCGGTCATACATCAGGGGTGGTGAACGTCTCCGCAAAGGGCTGTCGGTCCCGGTGCCCCGCAGTCCGCCGCCGGACGGGTCCGGACGGAGTGGCGCGTCACCCCCGACCGCCACCGATTATCCGATTCGAGAACTGGCTGACTAGCTTTAATCCGGACCGGACGAACTGCCACTCATCATGGACGTGGTCCGTTCGGTGGGTGGTCGGACGTGACCACCGCCGTCGTCTTCGACGCGACGTGTACGGTGCTCGCAACCGGCGTCGAGGAGCCGACGGCGGGACGCATCCTCCTCGGACCGCGACAGCTAGTCCTCGCGACGGACGCGTGGCGACGGACCGTCCCCGTCACCGACATCTTCGACGTCGTCGACGTGGCGGAGTCGCCCACCGAGGTCCGCGTCGGATACGAGTACGACGACGGTAAACGCGTCGACGGCGGTCGATTCGGCGACCGGACGGAAGCGGAACGGTTCGTCGACGCCCTGTTCTCGGTCTGCCTGAACGACGCGACGGTCCGCGTCCGCGTCGGGGGCGAGACGACGACGGCGCGGTTCGAGACGGGGTCGGAGGCGTGTCGACTCCACTACGCCGACGGCCGCGTCCGGACCGTCGAACGGGTCCGGCGACTCACGCTCGACGGCGACGGCGACTGGATTCGGCTGGCGTACGCGAACCGGTCGGGGTCGGCGGAGATGGCCGTCGCGTTCGACCGGCCCGGACAGCGGAACCTCGCGGGGCGCTACCTGTATCGACTGTCCGACCCGGCCGACGAGACGCCCGCCGACGCCGGCCGGGACGACATCCGCGTCCTCCTCGTCGACGACGACAGCGGCTTCGCCGAGATCGCGACGGTGTTCCTCCCCCGGGCGAACGAGAACATCGTGGTCGAGACGGCGAGTGACGTCGAGACGGGGTTGAGACGGCTCGCGCGCGCACCCGCAGTCGACTGCGTCATCAGCGACTACCGGATGCCCGAGACCAGCGGACTCTCGTTCCTCAAGGCCGTCCGCGAGCGCTCCCCGGACCTCCCGTTCCTCATGCTCACGGGGCGTGGCAACGAGGGCGTCGCCGCCGAGGCGGTCAACCACGGGGCGACCGGTTACCTGATGAAGGACACCGACACGGCTCAGTTCGCGACCATCGCCGAACGGGTCGAGAACGTCGTCCGGACGCACAGGACCCACAGCGCGTGACGGCGTCTGCGGTGTCCGTCCGCCGCCCGTACATCTATTGTCCCGCCTCCCTTCCCCCCGTGCATGGACGTCGCACTCGTGACCGTCGGAGACGAACTCCTCGCCGGCGACACCGAGAACACGAACGCGACGTGGCTCTGTCGACGACTCACCGACCGAGGCGTCACGGTCACGCGCGTCCTCACCATCCCGGACGACCGGGGCGTCATCGCCGACGCGGTCCGCGAGTTCTCACAGGCGTTCGACGCCGTCGTCGTCACTGGCGGCCTCGGGGGCACGCCGGACGACGTGACGAAGGCGGCCGTCGCCGACGCCCTCGACCGTGAGCTGGTGGTCCGCGGCGACGTGAAAGAGGGAATCGTCGCGAAGGCCGAGGCGTACGCCGAGCAGTACCCGGACCTCGCCGACGCGTACGACCTCGACGTCGACTTCGACGCGCAGGCGGCCGTTCCCGCCGACGCCCGGCCGCTCGTCACCGACAGGAGCTTCGGGCCGGGATTCGTCGCCGGCAACGTCTACGCGTTCCCCGGTATCCCGGACGAACTGTACGCCATGTTCGACCTCGTCGCCGACGAGTTCGACGGCGACGTGGTCTCGGAGTCCGTCTACACGCCGGCCCCGGAGGGGGCACTGAACGACCTCCTCACCGACGTCCGGGACCGGTTCGAGGTCAGCGTCGGGAGCTACCCCGGGAAGGGGCGCATCCCGACCCGCATCAAGGTCTCGGGGCCTCCCGGGGCCGTCGAGGAGGCGATGACGTGGCTCCGCGAACGCGTCGACGTGACCGACTCACCGACAGGGGAGCACGACGCCGGGGTCGAGCCGGAGTCGCGCTGAGACGGCCGCTCAGTCGTCGTCCGGCGTCTCGACGTCACGGACCTCGAACCGCGTGCCGCCGCTCGCGCTCTCGGTCACCGACAGCTCCCAGCCGTGAGCTATCGCGACCTGTCTGATGCTGACGAGGCCGAAGCCGGTCCCGTCGGGCTTGCTCGAGTATCCCGGCTCGAAGACGCGTTCGCGGTCCGACTCGGGGATGCCCGGGCCGTCGTCCGCGACGAAGAAGCCCGACCCGTCGTCGAGTGCCCCGACCGAGATGGTCACCGTGGGACCGCCGTGTTCGATGGCGTTCCGGACGAGGTTCTGTAACAGTCGTGCGAGCGCCTGCTCGTCGGCGCGTATCTCCCCGACGTGGCCGACGTCGAGCGTCGCCTCGGCCGTGTCGGTGCTCTCCCAGAGGCTCCGGACGACCGACTCGAGGTCGACCGTCTCCACTGCCGTGACGACGCTCCCCTCGCGCATCACCTGCGCGAGATCGTCGACGAGCGTCTCGACCCGTTCGAGCGCGTCTCCGGCTGCGTCGAGATGCGCCTCGTCACCCGTCGTCCGTGCCAGGTGGAGTCGCCCGTCGAGCGTCGAGAGCGGCGTCCGGAGGTCGTGTGCGAGCACGTCCCCGAACGTCTCGAACTGTCTCGTCCGCTGTTCGAGTCGGCGCTCGTTCGCCTTCCGCACGCTGACGTCGCGGAAGTAGACGGAGAGCCCCGACTCCGACGGGTAGGCCCGGGCTTCGAACCAGGTCGACAGCGGTGGGTAGTACTCCTCGAACGCGACCGTCTCCTGCGTCTCCAGCGCCCTCCTGTACTCCTCGAAGAACGTCGAGTCGACCGCCTCGGGGAACTCCTCCCAAATCGACTGCCCGACGAGTTCCTCGCGGGGGCGGTCGAGGAGGCGTTCCGCCCGGTCGTTCAGGTAGGTGAACCGCCAGTCGGTGTCGACCGCGAAGAAGGCGTCCGACACCCGGTCGAGGACGGCCGCTCGCTCCCGGCGCGCCTCGACCAGTTCCGTCACGTCCTGCTGGAACCCGACGAAGTTCGTGACCGTACCGTCCTCCTCGAAGATGGGTGCGACCGAGACCCGGTTCCAGAAGGCGGTGCCGTCCTTGCGGTAGTTGCGCAGTTCGACCGTGACCGGTTCGGCCGCGTCGATGGCGCGCCGGAGCGTGTCGACCACCCCGGGGTCGGTCTCCCGGCCCTGCAGGATGCGGTGGTTCACCCCCCGTATCTCGGCCTCGCTGTAGCCGGTGAGTCGCTCGAACTGCTCGTTGACGTAGACGATGGGGTTGTCCGGCAGCGACGGGTCGGTGATGGTGATGCCGATGGGTGCGGCGTCCATCGCACGGTTCTTCACGAACAGGTCGTGCTCGCGGCGTTCGTCGGCCGAGACGTCTCTGACGGTGCAGACGAGTTCGTCGCCGGCCGTCCGCGAGACGGCGACGTCGGCGAGCAACTCCGTCCCGTCGCGCCGGTACATCAACACCTCACCCGTCCACTCCGCCTCGGCGACCCTCGGTCGAACCTCCGTCGCGAACGCGTCGTCGACGAACAGGTCGTCCACCTGCTCTCCGACCACCTCGCCGTCGTCGTAGCCGAACGTCTCCGCGAACGCCCGGTTCGTGTACGTGACGGTGTCCTCGACGTCGACGAGAGCGATACCCTCGCGGGCCGTCTCGATGGCGTCGATGCGCTGTCGCAGGGCACGCTCGTTCCGGTAGCCCGCCACCAGGTTCTCCACCCGGTTGGCGAGGACGGCGTACTGCTCGGTCCCACCGGTCTTCTGGAGGTAGTCGCTCACGCCGGCGGAGATGGCCTCGGCGGCGATCTCCTCAGACCCCCGTCCGGTGAAGAGGACGAACGGGACGTCCGGGTCCGACTCCCGGACCGCCCGGAGGAGGTCGAGTCCCGTCTCTCCGGGCATCTCGTAGTCACTGACGACACAGTCGAACCGCTCCGCCTCGAGTCTGTCGAGCGCCGTCGATACGTCGTGGACCGTCTCGATCGAGAACGCCTCGCGTTCGTGTCCCAACAGCAGGGCGGCCGTCTCCGCGAACGCCTCGTCGTCGTCCACGTGGAGGAGACGTATCAGACGATCGGTCATAGTGCTCACGTAGGATACGGATTTGATAGGTGTTGTGGACTGATAAAGACGGTCTGTCAGGACCGGACGTCACCGACACCGGCACCGCCACTCGGTTCCGGTTCTGGCTCCAGTCGTCCCCGCCCGCCGACGGGTGTCGCGACCGACGCCCGGTCGCCTCAGTGCCGGTCCTGCAACTCCATCTCGGCGACGACGTCGTAGGGGTCGAACCCTTTCCGGATGCAGTCGAGCAGGGTGAACGCCTCGCTCGGCGCGAGGAAGTGCCGGCAGACCGCGTCGCCCAGCGGTGTCGGTTCGAAGCCGTCGATGAACTCCCACTCCAACAGTCGCCCGACCGCCCGCGTGGTGTCGATGTCGCCGAGCATCCGGTCGTTGAGGCGCTTGGCGCGCTTGCCCGCGACGATGACGTTGGCGAGCGTCTCCTCGGCGGCGGCCGCCTCGTCGTAGACGGTGGCGACGTCCTCCATCTCCCCTTTCAGGAGTTTGAACGCCACCTCGTCCTCGGTCATCTCCATCGACCCGTGGTAGGCACCGTCGGGTTCGACGAGCAGGTAGACCCGGCCCCGGTCGTGGTAGTCCGGCCGGCCGGCCCGCCCCAGCATCTGCTCGAACTCCTGGACGGAGAGCCACTCGATACCCATCGCCAGCGAGTCGAACACGACCTGTGAGGCGGGGAAGTCGACGCCCGCAGCGAGCGCCGCCGTGGTGACGACTGCCGCGAGGTCCTGGTTCCCGAACTGGCGTTCGACGCGCTTTCGTCTCCCGTAATCGAGCCCCGCGTGGTACGGCGCGGCGTCGTACCCGATCTTCCGCGCGAGTTCGTGACAGCGCCGCCGCGAGTTGGTGAAGACGATGGTCTGCCCGCGGTACCCCTTCGACGACTCGCTGTCGAACTCCCGTTTGACGAGTTTGTCGATGATCCGCGCCTTCTCCTGCCCGTCGGCGAACGTGACGTGTCGCTCGATGGGGACCGGCCGCTCCTCGAACTCGATGAGCGTCGCTTCGAGTCGGCGCGCGAGCCACTCGGGGTTGCCCACCGTCGCGGAGAGGTATATCCACTGTGCGCCGTCGTACCCCGTCCGTCGCTCGGCGCGGTGCTCGCAGTAGTACTTGAGTCGGGAGATCATCCCGTCGAGGCGGTGGCCGCGCTCGTCCTCCTTGAGCGTGTGGACCTCGTCGATGACCACGGTGCCGACGTCGCCGAGGTCCTTCCCCGTCCGGAGGGCGTGGTCGATGCCCTCGTAGGTGCCGACGATGATGTCGGCCGAGGGGTCGAACGAGGCGTTCGAGTCGGAGATGCGCGAGGCACCCACCCGGATGGTGACGTCGGCGACGTCGCCGTACCGCTCTTCGAAGTCCTCGTGTTTCTGGTTCGCCAGCGCCACCAGCGGGACGAGGAAGAGGAGTTTCCCCTTCCCCTTCAGCACCCGGTCGAGTCCGGCGAGTTCGCCGACGAGCGTCTTCCCCGTCGCCGTCGCACTCACTACGAGCTGGTCCCGCTCCTCGAAGAGGCCGTTCTCCACGGAGAGCGACTGGACCGGGAGGAGCGTGTCGAACCGGTCTTCCACGCGCGACTGCAGCGTCGGGTGGAGGTCGAGTGACGAGGTAGACACTGGGTCGACGTCCTCCACCGTGGCGGACACCTCGTCGAACTTGGTGAGTTCGGGGTTCAGCCCCCCCTGCAGGAGGTTCGTCACCTTGTCGAGGTCCTGGGTGTCGAGGAGGAGTTCTTCGAGGCGGTCCTTCGCGGCCCCGGTTATCGACCCGGAGTAGGAGAGTTCGCGTTCGAGTTCCCGGCGGGCGCAGTCGGGACAGATGTGGTCGCGGTCCGCCCTGATGGCGGTCTCTTCGGTAATGGGCGAGTACCGCCCGTTCGAGGCGCAGTACCGGCAGGTCCTGACGGTGAGCGCCTCTAGCTGGTAGCCGTCGAGCATCTCCCGTAGCCGGGTGCGGGCGCGGGTCGAGGTCTGCTGTGAGATGCGGATGCGGGCCGCGCGGCGGGCGAGTTCGACGAACTGCTGTGGGTCGCGCGGCTCTTCGGAGGACCCACGCTTGATGCGGAACTTCGCGGGACGCGGGCCTGCGGAGGTCTCCTTCAGTTCGAGTATCGCCCGGAACACCCGCTTGCCGTCGCGCTGGACCACCACGAGGAAGTTCTCGCCTCGCTCGTGGAGGAACAGCGTGTCGACCTGCCCGACCTGCTGTGACACGCCTTCGAGTAGGAGAACGGGGTATTTCAGCGGTTCGTCTCGACCGGCGGCCGGTCGCCCGTCACCCCTACCGCACGCCGGCGTGCTCGGCGTTCCGGCCGCGCTTCGAGCTCAGGAGTCGACGACGAACTGCTGGGCGATTTCGAGGACCTCGGGAATCTCTCGGGCCTGGTCGAACGCGTCCGGGAACGGCGACTGACCGTTGAGCACGTTGAGGAACGCCGCGTGCCGACCCTCCACGGCGTGGATGGTCACGGCGGCCTGCAGGAGGTCGGGGCTCTCGATGCGGTCGGCCGCGCCGGCGTAGGCGGAGACGCCGGTGTTCTCCAGGGCCTGTGCGACCGCGAGGAACTCCTCGACGCTCCCGTCGCTCATCGAGATGCCGAAGTCGTACTCGGCCGGTTCGACGGGCGTCCCTCCGAGCGTCTCGATGACGGTCTCGAGGGTGTCGACGTGGGCCGCCTCGTGCTCGCCGATGGTGGTGAGGGTGGTGAAGATGCTGTTCGTGAACTGGTCGTCGAACCCCTCCAGCGCGGGACTGTTCGTGAAGTCCTCCTGGGTGAGCGAGCCACCGAGTCGACCGAGGTACATCGAGTAGTACTCGCTCTCGAGGTGTTCGAGCGTGAGCGCGTAGTTGAGGACGTCGACGTCGGTCCCCTCCTGACTGAACGGGGTCTCGTCGGGCATCGGTCCGCGCCCCTCGCTGCTCCCGCTGTTCCCGCCGGTGTGGTTGTCCGCGCTCGCGAGTCCGCTGCTCAGACCGAGGGCGCTCGCTCCCACCGCCGCCGACCCGGCGAGGAAGCCGCGCCGGGAGGAGAGTTGGCTCTCGATCCGCTCGATCACGCTCTGGAACTCGGGGCTGGTCTCGGGTTCGTCGTCGCCTTGGGTTGTTTCGGACATCGTTGGTCTGCGTGTGAACGCGTCTCCGACTCGGCCGACGACCCGGAAGTATATTGTCCGATTTCTGACCAGTTTCCCACCCAATTCTCCCCGGAGTCACTCGTGCTGACGGTAACGGTCCCGGAACGGTCCGCCGCGGGCGTCGCTCGCTGACCACGACGGTCGTTCCGACGGACGCGTGTGTTCAGACGCCCCCCGTGTACGGGCACCGGTCCCCCGACACGGCCGTCTGCCTCACGCACCCCGTCCACTACGCGTCGTCGACGAGTTCGATGGTGTCGTCGCCGTTGGGCACCGCACAGAGGAACGCCCCCTCCTCGTCGCCCGCGTTCCGGTACCAGTGGACCGTCCCGGCGGGGATGAAGAGCGAGTCGCCCGCCCCGACGGTGAACTCCTCGTCGCCGACGCCGACGGTGTACTCGCCGGCGAGGACGTACTGCTCGTGTTCGACCTCGTTGGTGTGTTTCGGTACCTCCGCACCGGGTGCGAGTGTGAACCGCCGGATGGCGAAGTGCGGCGCGCCGTCCGCGTCGGAGACCAGGACGCCCTTCCGCAGACCCTCGGCGGCGTCGACGGCTTCGTACTCCACGTCGGCCGCGCGGCGGACGAGCGGTTCGGGTTCGGTGTCTGTGTCGCTCATAGCCGGGTCGACGGCGGGCGGCGTGTAAGGTCTGTCGCCGGCGGGGGTCGTTCACCACCACGGCCCCTTCCGTTCTCCCGGTGGAGTCTCGGGTCAATCCTCCAGCAGGACCCCGCTGATGACGTGGAGGACTCCGTTCGACGCCTCGAAGTCGGTGTCCGTAATCGTCGCCTGGCCGTCGTTCAGCACGCCCCCGTCCTGCGTGACGAACCCCCCGTTCAGCATCCGGAGGCGTGGTGCCCCGAGGACGGAGTCCGAGTACCGCCGTCCCCGAGTGACGTGGTACTCGAGGACGTCGGCCGGAATCTGGTCGGCGTTACTCGGGTCGAACCCGGCGGCGTCGAACGCGTCGTCGTCCGGTGCGAACACGGTGTACTGTCCACGTCGGCCGTCGAGCGTCGCGAGCAGGTCGGGGTTCGCCACGAGTGCGGCGATGAGGACGTCGAACTCGCCCGCGAACGCGCCACCGGGCTCGTTCACCGCGATGGCGAGGTCGACCAGCGTCTGGTCCGCGCTCGCTCCCTCTCTCGCCCCGGCGACCCCGACTCCACCGAGGGTGAGCATCGCCCCTGCACTTCCAATCGCCTTCAACACGCTTCGTCGCGGTAACTCGGTCATGTCTGCGACGGTCCCGAGCGACGCTGTGAGGATAAGTATGAATTAATTAAACCGCTACACGTGGGGTTAAAAACGCGGCAGGTGCCGCGTTGGCCAGGTTCGACAGTGTCGTGTCGTCGCTTCCGCGAGCGGTCCGCCGCCGACACGTCCGTTTAAGAACCCGAACCGACTACGTACACCTATGCGAGGAATCCGTATCGGGAGCGCGTTTGGGATCCCTATCCGCCTCGACATCACCTTTCTCCTCGTGCTCCCGCTGTTCGCTTGGCTCATCGGCTCCGACATCGCGAACCTGACGGGGGTCATCAACAGCCTCTTCGGGACTGCCATCGCCCCGGACCCGCTCACCGCCGGGTCGATGCGGTGGGTGCTGGGGAGCGCCGCCGCCCTCGGACTGTTCTTCGGCGTCCTGCTCCACGAGTTCGGCCACTCGCTCGTCGCGATGCGCTACGGCTACCAGATCGAGTCGATTACCCTCTGGCTGTTCGGGGGCGTCGCGCGCTTCACCGAGATTCCCGAGGACTGGAAGCAGGAGTTCACCATCGCCGTCGCCGGACCCATCGTGAGCATCCTCGTCGGCGTCGTCTCCTACGTCGGCTTCGTCGCCCTCCCGCTGGGCGACGCCGTGCAGTTCGTCCTCGGCTACCTCGCGCTGACGAACGTCGCGCTCGCGGTGTTCAACATGCTCCCGGGCTTCCCGATGGACGGCGGGCGCGTCCTCCGCGCGCTCTTGGCGCGCAACCGCCCGCACGCCCGTGCGACGCAACTCGCCGCGGAGGTCGGCAAGGTGTTCGCCTTCCTGCTCGGCCTGTTCGGCCTGTTCGCGAACCTCTTCTTGGTCGCGCTCGCCTTCTTCATCTACATGGGCGCGTCCAGCGAGGCCCAGCAGACCGTGATGAAGGCGGCGTTCCAGGACGTCGTCGTCCGCGACATCATGACGCCGCGGGAGGACCTCCACGTCGTCGACGAGGACACCTCGGTCGCCGAACTCCTGAACCGCATGTTCCGCGAGCGCCACACCGGCTACCCGGTGATGCACAACGGGCAACTCGTCGGGATGGTGACGCTCGACGACGCCCGCGAGGTCCGGGAAGTCGAACGCGACGCCTACCGCGTCGACGACGTGATGGCGCGCGAACTGGCGACTATCTCCTCCGACGCCGACGCGATGGAGGCCATCACGACGATGCAACAGCACGGCGTCGGACGGCTTCCCGTCGTCGACGACGGCGAGTTCGTCGGCCTCGTCTCCCGGTCGGACCTCGTCACCGCGTTCAACATCATCCAGTCCCGCGGCTCGCTCGACTCGTTCGACCGGGAGCCGTCGCTCGGCGTGCGCCCCGAGCCCTGACTCCGATTTCGATTCCGCTCGCCCCCGCCTGCGCTCTCGTCGGGTCGTTCCCCCCCGTGTCGTCCGGTCGGAGTCCACGCTCGGCACTCGCTCCCGGCGCGGCCGTCACCGGGGCGGGTACGCGTCGTGCCAGGGTCGCACCCGCTCGAAGGCGCCGCTCGCCGCGAACACCGTCTCGTCGTCGAACCGGTCGCCGACGAGTTGCAGGCCGACGGGGAGGCCGTCGTCGGTGAATCCCGCCGGGATAGACGCCGCCGGGTGGCCGGTGAAGTTGATGGGGTAGGTGAGACACCAGCCGATGAGCGGGTCGACCGGTTCGCCGTCCACCTCGGAGGGACCGACGGTCTGTCCCGTCCCGCCGTCGTCGTTCTCCACGGGCGGGACGGCGAGCGTCGGGGTCACGAGGAGGTCGTACTCCTCCACGGTGAAGACGTCCTGGAGCGCGTCGTACACCTCCGTCCGCAGGTGTTCGTCGCGCTTGTAGCCGACGACGGACTGGTCGCGCGTCTCCTCCAGGAGTTCGGCGAACTCGGGCGTGAGTTCGTCTCGGTGGTCGCCGAGGAGGTCCAGCCCCTCGGCTTTGAACCCCTCGACGGCCGAGTGGTACAGCATCCCGATTTCCCGTATCCACAACTCGGCCAGTTCGAACTGGTCGTGTGTCAGGCCGAGCGACACCTCCTCGACGGTGGCACCGGCCGTCTCGAACGCGGTGACCGCGTCGTCGACGACCCGCCGGACGCGCTCGTCGACGGGGAAGACGTCGAAGTCGGGGCTGTACGCGACGTCCATTCCCTCGACCCCACGGCGGACGGCCCCGCGGAAGTCGTGTGGATCCTCGGGTACACTGAGTGGGTCGCGCGGGTCGGGACCGGTCATCACGTCGAGCATCAGCGCGGCGTCCTCGACGGTCCGGGTCAGCGGCCCGGCGTGGATAGTCGGCGTGTGCGAGAGGAACGCGTCCGGACGGATGGCCTGTGCGACCCGCCCGTACGTCGCCTTGAAGCCGTACACGCCCGACCACGCCGCGGGGATGCGGACCGACCCGCCCCCGTCCGACCCCTGCGCGATGGGGACGAGTCCGTCCGCGACGGCCGCCGCGCTCCCACCCGACGACCCGCCCGCGTTCCGGTCGAGGTCGAACGGCGTGCTGGTCGGCCCGAACAGCCGGTTGTCCGTCGTCCCCTTGTGCCCCATCTCCGGCGTGTTCGTCTTGCCGAGGACGATGGCCCCGGCGTCCTCCAGTCGGCGCACGTACGTCGCCGACTCCTCGGGGACGAACTCCGCGAACGGCACCGACCCCATCGTGTTCCGGACGCCGGCCTTGAAGTCGAACAGGTCCTTGATGGCGATCGGGACGCCGTGGAGGGGACCGAGTTCCTCGCCGCGACGCACGGCTGCCTCCGCCTCCTTGGCACGCTCGCGCGCCTCCTCCTCCAGTACGGTCACGAACGCGTTGGTGTCCTCGTTCCGCGCGTCGATGCGTTCGAGACACGCGTCGACGACGGCGACCGGCGAGAGGTCGCCCCGTCGGATGCGCGATGCGAGTACGGCCGCCGACGTGTACGCGAACGTGTCTGACATCGTCTCTCACACTTCGACGAGTAGTGACAAAAAAGTAACTACTCTGGCCGTGGGAACGACGACGACTCGCGGCGGCGACCCTCTGGAGCGGCCGACCAGCAACCCTTAACACCCGTTCGGGCAACGGTCCATCCGTCACCGATGCCCCTGGATATCTCCGACGCCCTCTCGGATGGACTGGACCGTACGTTCCAGCGAAACGGCCTCCTCCTCGTCGTCGCCTTCGTCGTGTTCGGTCTCGCCGACGCCGTGGCCGGCCAGACGCTCGCGGCGGCCACCGCCCGCTTCGCCGAGCAGGCCATCGAACAACTCCCTCAGGACGCGTCGACGCCGCAGACGGTCACGGGCCTCCCGAGTGCCGAGGCGACGCCGCTGTCTCTGCCGCTCCCGCTTCCGGCCGCCCTCGGCCTCGTGGCCGTCCTCGCGTTCGTCGCCGAGGCGGTTCGCATCGTCGCCGTCCGGACGCTCGTCAGCGACGAGACGGAGACCGTCCGCGACGAGTTCGTCTCCCGCAACCTCCTCTCGGCGACGCTCAACGGGTTCGTCGGGGGCGTCGTCGTCCTCATCCTCGTCGCCGTCGGTCTCGTCTTCCTCGTCGTGCCCGGGGTGTACCTCGCCATCGCCTTCTTCTTCGTCCGCCAGGAGATCGCCGTCGAGGACCGGAACTTCGTCGAGGCGCTCTCTGCGAGCTGGGAACGCACCTCGGGCCACCGTCTCCGACTGTTCGGCCTCGCGCTGGTCGTCTTCCTCGTCGGCGTCGTCGTGACGGCCGTCGGAGGCGTCGTCGGGTTCGTCGGCGTCCCGCTCCTCACGACGCTCGTCACCGTCCTCCTCGGCGCGGTGACAGTCGTCTTCGGCGTCGCCGTCACCTGTCGGGCCTACGTCCAGCTCTCGGACGCGGACGACGCCGATCGCGACGTCGACGTGGACACCGACGAGGAGAGCGAGTGGAAGTACAACCCCTGAGGCGGTCGGGCGCGCCCGTGACAACGAACTCTGCTTTTATGCCGCTGGCACCCGAGTGGAGAACGCATGACGGACGTACTCGTCGTCGGCGGTGGTCCCGCCGGCCTCAGTGCTGCACTGTTCACCGCGAAGAACGGCCTCGACACCGTCGTGTTCGACACGGACGGTACCTGGATGCACAAGGCGCACCTGTTCAACTACCCGGGAATCGGGTCGGTCGACGGGACGGTGTATCTGGACACGCTCCGCGACCAGGTCGACGACTTCGGCGTCGAGCGCCGCTCCGAAGAGGTGACGGCCGTCGAGTCGACCGACGACGGCCTCGTCGTCTCGACGGCCGACGAGGCGCACAGCGCCGACTACGTCGTCCTCGCCACGGGCGCGAACCGTGACCTCGCGGAGGACCTCGGCTGTGCGTTCACGGACGAGGACGTCGTCGACGTCGACGTGACGATGGAGACGAGCGTCGAGAACGTCTACGCCACCGGTGCGATGGGCCGCGTCGAGGAGTGGCAGGCGGTCATCTCCGCGGGCGACGGCGCCGCGGCCGCGCTCAACATCCTCTCGAAGGAGAAGGGCGAGAACTTCCACGACTTCGACACGCCGGCGACAGCCGACGAGGTCATGGGGTCGCTCGTCGACGAGGCCTGACTGCCTACCTCGTGAAGATACAACTAATTCTATAACAACTGGAGGCGAAACCCACTGACCCTGTCGTCGTCCACCACCGGACGGTGACCGGCGCGTTTCCCCCCGACAGACGGGCCGGTAGCACGTCACCCGTCGCCCCTGACGCCCATCGACGGCACCGCGTGCGGTTCTCGGTGTCTCCGAACGACCCGCTCACGTCGTACCGAGCGGTGTCGCCCCGTGTGAGGGCCGTCGACGGCGCCGCCGGTGGCCTCTCCCGACTCCGGTTCGGGGGACGTCGCCGCCGACTGTCGTCCGCTCTTCGCCGGACGACGTGTGGTTCGGATCGCCTCACCTCCCCCCCGCCGGGACCACTTAGAGATAGAACTAATTGCACTCTTCGACCCGTTCGCTCGCCACGGCGGGCGGACGAGTCGCTCTCGGCGCGTCGCCCGCGCACACAACACTTTTGACAGCGGTTCACGAAACGTGCAAGCGAGCTGTTATCATGCCCAACGCGGTCTTCGACAGGAGTGAGTACGAGCGGCGTATCGCCCGGACGAAAGAGCGCCTGCGCGAGCGTGAACTGGACGCGGTGTTCGTCACCGACCCCGCGAACATGAACTACCTGACGGGGTACGACGGCTGGTCCTTCTACGTCCACCAGGGCGTCGTCGTCACGCCGGACCGCGACGAACCGGTCTGGATCGGTCGGCAGATGGACGCCAACGGCGCGCGGGCGACGACGACGCTCCGCGAGGAGAGCATCCGTCCGTACAGCGACGACCACGTCCACTCGCCGTACGACCTCCACCCGATGGACTTCGTCGCCGAGGTGCTTACGGAACTCGGCCTCGACGAGGGCCGCATCGGCCTGGAGATGGACGCGTACTACTTCACGGCGAAGTCGTACACTCGACTCCAGAAGAACCTCCCCGAGGCCAGCTTCGAGGACACGACCCTCCTCGTCAACTGGCTCCGGGTGAAGAAGTCCGAGCAGGAGATCGAGTACATGCGCCAGGCGGCGCGCATCTCCGAGAACGCGATGCAGGCGGGCCTCGACGCCATCGCCGAGGGCGTCCCGGAGTACGAGGCGGCGGAGGCCATCTACTCGGCGCTCATCGACGGCACCGACGAGTACGGCGGCGACTACCCGGCCATCGTCCCGCTGATGCCCTCGGGCGACCACACCGGCACACCACACCTGACGTGGACCGACCGGCCGTTCGCCGACGGCGACCCGGTCATCATCGAACTGTCGGGCTGTCGGCACCGCTACCACTCCCCGCTCGCGCGAACGACGTTCGTGGGCGACCCGCCACGGGAGGTCGAAGAGACGGCCGACATCGTCGTCGCGGGCATGGAGGCCGCCCTCGACACCGTCGAACCGGGCGTCACCTGCGAGGCCGTCGAGAAGGCCTGGCGCGACGAAATCGCGAAACACGACGTCGAGAAGGAGGACCGCATCGGCTACTCGATGGGGCTGGGCTACCCCCCGGACTGGGGCGAACACACCGCCAGCCTCCGCCCGGGCGACGAGACCGTCCTGGAGGAGGACATGACGTTCCACACGATTCCGGGGCTGTGGTTCGACGACTTCGGCGTCGAACTCTCGGAGACGTTCCGGGTCACCGCGACAGGTGCCGAACCGCTCGCCGACTTCCCCCGTCGGCTGTTCACCGCCTGACCATGCCGGCGTCGAGCACTTCGACGGCGGCCGACGGGCAGGGGTCCGACGACGACCCGAGCACCGCGCTGTCGACCGCTCGTCGACAGCTAGAACGGGCCGCCACGCACGTCGACGTCGACGAGGGCGTCGTCGAGCGACTGAAACACCCGACGAAACTCACGCAGGTGTCCGTCCCGCTCCGCCGCGACGACGGCTCCCTGGAGGTGTTCACGGGGTACCGCGCCCAGCACGACGACGTCCGCGGCCCCTACAAGGGCGGCCTGCGCTACCACCCGGAGGTCGACGCCGAGGAGTGTATCGGCCTCTCGATGTGGATGACATGGAAGTGCGCCGTGATGGACCTGCCGTTCGGCGGGGGGAAGGGCGGTATCGCCGTCGACCCGCGGACGCTCTCGCCGGGTGAACGCGAACGGCTCACCCGGCGGTTCGCCGAGGAGATTCGCGACGTGGTCGGCCCGAAGCAGGACGTCCCCGCGCCGGACATGGGGACGGACCCGCAGACGATGGCGTGGTTCATGGACGCGTACTCGATGCAGCAGGGCGAGACGACGCCCGGCGTCGTCACCGGCAAGCCGCCGGTCATCGGTGGCTCTCACGGCCGCGAGGAGGCTCCCGGCCGGTCCGTCGCCATCGTCACCCGCGAGGCCATCGACTACTACGACCGGGACCTCTCCGAGACCACCGTCGCCGTCCAGGGGTTCGGGAGCGTCGGCGCGCCCGCCGCGCGCCTCCTCGACGAGTGGGGTGCGACGGTGGTCGCCGTCAGCGACGTGAACGGCGCCATCTACGACCCCGACGGCCTCGACACGAACGACGTCGAGGCGCACGACGAACGCCCGGGGATGGTGTCGGGGTACGACGCCCCGGAGACGCTCACGAACGCGGAACTGCTCGAACTCGACGTCGACGTGCTCGTCCCGGCGGCCGTCGGGAACGTCCTCACCACGGGGAACGTCCACGACGTCTCCGCCGAGATGGTCGTCGAGGGGGCCAACGGCCCGACGACGTTCGCGGCCGACGCCGTCTTCGAAGAGCGGGACGTCCCGGTCGTCCCCGATATCCTCGCGAACGCCGGCGGCGTGACCGTCTCGTACTTCGAGTGGCTCCAGGACATCAACCGCCGCCAGTGGTCCCTCGAACGCGTCCACGAGGAACTCGAATCGGAGATTCTCGACGCGTGGGACGACGTCAGACAGGTGGTCGACGACCGCGACCTGACGTGGCGCGACGCCGCCTACGTCGTCGCCCTCTCGCGCATCGGCGAGGCGAAGTCGACGCGCGGGCTCTGGCCCTGAGCGGCCGAGCGGCGCCCCGCCGGACGCGCCGAGGCCGCCCGACCCGGCTCAGTCCTCGTCCGGCGCGAGGACGAGGTTCTCCAGTTCTTCGCCGGTCTCCAGCCGTTCGACGTTCCGTGCGACGATGTCGGCCAGGCGGTCCCAGTGTTTCGGCGTGTGGCCGCCGGTGTGCGGGGTGACGAGGCAGTTCTCCAGGTCCCACAGCGGGTGGTCGCTCGGGAGCGGCTCGGGGTCGGTCACGTCCAGCGCCGCCCCGCGAATCTTGTTCGACCGGAGCGCCGCCACGAGCGCGTCGGTATCGACGATGCCGCCCCGGGCCGTGTTGACGAGGACGGCCTCGGGCGGCATCGTGGCGAACTCCGCCTCGCCGATGAGCCCCCGGGTCAGGTCGTTGAGCGGGCAGGCGACGACCACGTACTCGCTCCGCGAGAGCGCGTCGTGGACGGCGTCCTCGTCGAAGCCGACCACCTCGTCCGTCGGGCCGCCCTTCTCGGGCGTGTAGCGCACGCCGACGGTGTCGACTTCCATCCCCTGGAGACGCTGGACGACGGCCTGGCCGATGGAGCCGAGGCCGATGACCGTCACCGTCGAATCGGTGAACTCGGTGGACTGGAAGTGCCGCCACTCCGAGCGCTGTTTGCGTCGCCACCCCTCGTGGAGACGGCGGGCGAAGACGAGCATGTTCCCGATGGCCTGCTCGGCGATGCCGGGCGCGTGGATGCCGCCGGCGTTCGTCACCCGCACCCCCTGGGCCTCGAGCGTCTCCGTCGGCAGGTGGTCGATGCCGGCGAACGTGCAGGCGAACAGCTCCATCTTCGCGTCCGAGAGGAGGTCCTCGTCGACGCTGATGCCGGTGACGACCCGTGCCTCCGGGACGAGTTCGCGCTCTCGCTTCGGGGTGCGCGCGAGTTCGACCCGCCGGTCGGGCAGGCGCTCGCGGAGTTTCTCGGCGTACGATTCCATCGACAGGCCCTCGGTCCCCTCACGGAGGACGACGACGTCCGGGCCGGGAGTGTCGGACTCGGTGTTCTCGCTCATGCTTCGGTGGCTCCGTCCCCGACCGCCAGCGTGCGAGTGGACGACCGGGTCACGTACTCCGGCGGTCGTTCGGTGCCGGCTTATGCTTTTTCGTCTCCTCGTCGCTCCCGTCCGGTATTAAGTAGGTGGAGCGTGGTAGTGAGAAACATGGCAGAGTCGACCCGTGAGCCGATTCGCGAGCGACTGCCCGCGCTCAGACGCGACTTCCACCGGTATCCCGAGCCAGGCTGGTGTGAGTTCTACACGACGCACCGACTCGTCGAGGAACTCGAGCGGGTCGGCGTCGACGAACTGGCGGTCGGTCCCGACGCGTACGACCCCGCAGACCGGATGGCCGTTCCGCCCGAGGACCGACTGGAGACGTGGTACGAACGCGCCCGCGAGCGGGGTGCGGACCCGGCCCTCCTCGAACGGATGGCGGGCGGCAACACCGGTGCCGTCGCGGTGCTCGACCAGGGCGACGGGCCCACCGTCGGCCTCCGCGTCGACATCGACGGCCTGTTCATCGAGGAGTCCGAGGACCGAGACCACCGCCCCGCACGGGAGGCGTTCCGCTCGGAGACGGGGGAGACGATGCACGCCTGTGGCCACGACGCCCACATGACGTGGGGGCTGGCGACGCTCGAAGCCGTGAAGGAGAGCGACTTCGACGGCCGCCTCGTCGTGTTCTTCCAGCCCGCAGAGGAGGTGTCCGGGGGCGGCCACCCGATGGCCGAGAGCGACTATGCCGCCGACGTCGACTACCTCTTCGCCGTCCACGTCGGCCTCGACCACCCGATCGGCGAAGTCGTCGCCGGCATCGAGCGTCCCCTGGCGATGTGTCACCTCGACGTCGACATCCGCGGGACGTCGGCCCACGCCGGGAAGGCGCCCGAGGAGGGCGACAACGCCATCCAGGCGCTCGGC
>NZ_JBEPXO010000030.1:0-28429 GCF_041641895.1 Salinigranum sp.
CGATGTCCTCCTCGTCGACGACCTCGATGTCCTCCTCGTCGAGCACCTCGTCGGGCTCGTCGGTGGGGACCTCGACGTCCTCGTCGGAGAAGTCGGGGACGTCCTCGGGCTCTTCGGTGAGGAGTTCCTCGACGCTCTCGCCGCCGGCCTCGGCGACCTGTTCGACGGCCTCGACCTCGACGTCCTCCTCGATGTGGAAGTCGTCGGGGAGTTCGGCTCCCGGCGGGATGATCTTCACCGTGACGCCGATGGTGCCGAGCTTCATGACGGCGACGCCCTGACCCTCGTCGACGATCTCTTCCGCGGGCTCACCGTTGTGCTTGATGTAGCCGCGGTTGAACTTCTCGACGCGCGAGCGAGCGCCCGTGACCTTCCCGCTCAGGACGATCTCGGCACCCAGTGCGCCGGCTTCCATGATGCGGTCGATGGTCGTGTGGCCGGCCTTCCGGAAGTACCAGCCACGTTCGAGGGCGTTCGCGAGGCGGTCCGCGACGATGCGCGCGTTCAGGTCGGGTTCGTCGACCTCCTGGACGTCGATCTGAGGGTCGTCCAGGTCGAAGCGCTCTTCGAGTTCGCGGGTCACCTTGCGGATGTTCTTCCCACCCTTGCCGATGACCATCCCGGGCTTCTCGGCCTTGAGGACGATCTGGGTGCCCATCGGCGTCTTCGCGACTTCCATCCCGCCGTAGCCGGCGCGACCGAGTTCGTCCGCGAAGAACTCGTCGATCTGTGACCGCTGGAGTCCGTTCTCGATGAACTGATGTTCGTCAGCCATTATTCGGCCTCCTCCTGTTCGATGATGAGTTCGACGTCGCAGAGCGTCGTGTTCCACGGGTCGGCGCGGCCGAACGCACGCGGCTTCCGGCCGGGACGCTCGCCCGTCTTGTGCGCGGCGACGTGCTTGACGACCATCTCACTCCCCTCGAAGCCCTGCTCGTCCGCGTTGTTGCGGACGTTCTCGATGAGCTTCAGGAAGTCCTTCGACGCCTTCTCGGGGTACCGTCCGGCGTCCCAGCCGTCGATGTCGGAGCGGTGTCCGACGCCGGTGTTGTGCTGCTTGAACGGGACGGAACGCTCCTCGTTGATGACGGCCTCGAGGTACGCCTCGGCCTCGGTGACCGTCTTCCCCTTGATGGCACGGGAGATGGCCTTGCTGTGCTTGAGGCTGATGGGCCGGTCGCGGAGCATCCCCTTGGCGGTGGTCTCCGGGTCGGCCTCGACGCTGTAGTTGATTCCCATGGTTTACTTGAGTGGCACGAACTTCGACGAGCGGGTCGCACCGATGCCGGCCTGGCCGTGCTCGACGGAGGTACGCGTGAGCTGGAACTCGCCCAGGTAGTGCCCGATCATCTCGGGCTGGATGCGCACGCGCTCGAACTCCTGTCCGTTGTAGACGGCGAACGTCTTCTCGACGAACGACGGCAGGACGACCATGTCCCGCAGGTGCGTCCGGATGGGGTCGTTCGCCGTCCCCTCGGGGTCCGCGTCACGGACCGTCTCGAGCAGCTTCTCGTGCTGGGCCGTCAGCCCACGAGTGATGGTTCGCCGCTGGCGAGCGGGGAGCAGTTCCGCGACCTCGTCGAGCTCCATGTCCTGCAACTCGTCGAGCGTGTGACCGCGGTAGGTGAACTCACCCTCGCGGCCGGTACGGTATTCCTGACTCATTATTTGTTCCCTGCCTTGCCGCCACGACCGGTCCGCTTGGAGGCGATGTCGCCCACCTTACGGCCCGGCGGCGCGTTGCGCGAGACGGACTTCGGCTTTCCGGGGTGCTGTCGGCCGCCGCCACCGAACGGGTGGTCGACGGCGTTCATCGCGACGCCGCGAACGCGCGGGTACTTCGAGCCGCGCGAGCGCATCTTGTGGTACTTGTTGCCGGCCTTGACGAACGGCTTCTCCGTCCGCCCACCGCCGGCGACGACGCCGATGGTGGCGCGGCACTCGGGGCTGAGGCGCTTGACCTCGCCCGAGGGGAGCTTCACCACGGCTACACGACGGTCGTGGCTCAGCAGCTGTGCCGAGGTGCCCGAGGCGCGGGCGAACTTCCCGCCGTCGCCGGGCTGGGACTCGACGTTACAGACCGGGACCCCTTCCGGAATCTCCGCGAGGGGGAGCGTGTTGCCCGGCTTGATCTCCGCCGAGACGCCGACCTGGATGGTGTCGCCGACGGTGACGCCTTCCGGCGCGAGGACGAGACGCTGGTCGCCGTCATCGAACTCGATGGCGGCGATGGGCGCACTCCGGGCGGGGTCGTGCTCGATGTCGACGACCGTTCCGGAGATGGTGTCGTCGTCCTCTGACTTCTTGTGCGACAGTTCAGCCTTGTAGCGGTGCGACGGCGCCCGGTACGTCGAGGAGCCGTGTCCGCGTTTCTGACCCTGGATTCGTCGTCCCATCTAGAACACCCCGATTCTGGAGGCGATCTCCTGTGCGTCGTCTTCCTCGCTCAGCCGGACGGTCGCCTTCTTCCTGCCCTTGGGCGTCACCTGCGTGTTCACCTTGTCGATGGTGACCTCGTAGCGACGTTCGACCTCTGCTTTGATCTCCGTCTTGGTGGCGTCGAGGTGGACGATGAACTGGAGCTTGTTGTCGAAGTCCATCTCGTTCATCGCCTTCTCCGTGACGAGCGGGTGATGGATGATGCCCGTCATCGCTCGGCCACCTCCGCGAGGGCGCTCTCGGTCCACACGGTCAGGCGCCCGGCGTGGGTGCCCGGCGCGAGGTCCTCGGCGGAGACGTTCGCCGCGGTGGCGACGTCGGCGCCGGCGAGGTTGCGGGCCGCCTTCGAGGGCTCCTCGCTCGTGACGAAGAGGAGAGAGGTCGGCCGGCGGTACTTGCGACCACGGGTCTTCCCGCGGCCGGCGCGAACCGTCCGCTCGTCCGCGCGCTCGACGTCGGCGTGGAGGCCCGCGGCCTCGAGGAAGGAGACGACCTCCTTCGTCTTTACGAGTTCCTCGAACTCGTCGCTCACGACGAGCGGGAGCGCCAGTTCGGAGTCGAACTGGTGACCGCGCTCGCGCACGAGGTCGGCGTCCGCGGTGGCCGCGATGGCCGACCGGACGGCGAGTTGCCGCTCCTTGTCGTTGATTCGCTTCCCCTGGTCCTTCTCGGCCTTCGGCGGGTGGGCCTTGCGGCCACCCACGGTCTGGGGGACGCGACGGCCCTGCCCGTTCTCGCGAGGGACGTGAGCCATGCCGCGGCCGCTCCCGAAGGACTCCGCCGGGGTCCGCATCCCGGCGTAGGGGTCGGCGCCGTACGCCTGCTTCCGGTTGGCCTGCGCGGCAACGACTGCCCGCTGGATGAGGTCCGGGCGGTAGGGCGTGTCGAAGACGTCGGGGAGGTCGACCTCGCCCGCGTCGTCGCCGTTCAGGTCGCGTACTGTTGCTTTCATTATCCTTGGTTCGAGGCGGTGGAGACGTAGCGCACCTCGGGGTCGAGGCGCGGCTGGTCGTTCGGCCGGATGGCCGGGCGGAACCGCAGGAGCCGCTTGTTCGGTCCCGGGAGCGAACCCTTCACCAGCGCGTACGGGCCGTCGACCTCGCCGTAGTTGACGAAGCCGCCGTCGACGCTGGCCTCCGCGCCGTCGCCGACGTCGACGAGGCGCTTGTTGAGTTCGGTCCGCTGGTGGTAGCCCGTCTGCCCCTGCTGGGGGACGGTCGAGCGGACGCGCGAGGGGTTCCACGGGCCGAGGTTGCCGATGCGGCGGCGCCACCCCTGCCGGGCGTGCTTCCCTTTGCGCTTCTGGACGCCCCAGCGCTTGACGGGGCCCTGGGTGCCCTTGCCCTTGGTGATGCCCGACACGTCGAGGTACTGACCGGGGCGGAACACGTCGCTCATGGCGTGTTCACCGCCGGACTCGACGAGGTCGAGCGCGAAGTCGGCGCGCTCGTCGATCGAGCCGCCGCCGACGCGCGTCTCCATCACGTCGGGCTTCTTCTTCGGGACGTTCGCGAGCGCGCCGGGGACCGTGTGCGTGATGACCCGGAGGTCGTCGACCGCACCCTCGTCGAGGAGGGCGCGGAGGTCGTCGGCGTCGTCTTCGAACGTGTCTTCGGCCGGCAGCGAGAGCGTGCGGGAGAGGTCCTCGTGGAACTCGCTCGCCCACACCTCGGTGGTCGGCTTCATACCGTACGACGTCTGTTCGTAGGCTCTGAGGGCGACGGCGCGCATCGGCGGCGTCTCGACGACGGTCACCGGGACCGACTCCTCCATCCCTTCACGGGCGGAGTTCGCGTGGTCGTTGACCATGACGACGTGGGTCATCCCGGCCTTGTAGCCGGCGAAGCCCTGCAGTGCAGGGGAGCCATCGTCGTCGGGCCACGAGCGGAACCGCGGAACCTCGCTCTCCGCGCGCTTTCGCGGGCTGTAGCCCATCGAGCCTTTGCGTGGTCTGCTTGGTTGTGGCATGTGTCTTACTCCGTCTGGCTTGGGAGTGTCAGGGTCGCGAGGGAGGCGAACATCGCTTCCTCCGTCCGCACCACCTCGCTGCCCTGATTCGGAATCGTATTCAGCCAGAGGTCGAACCCCGGATCGTCGGGTTCGACTTCGCCACCTTCCGCGGCGGCGACGGCCTCGGTCTCGATGCCGAGGATGTCCGGAAGCCCCCGACCCGGCGCACCGAAGGCGACTGTCGCGCCTCCTGCGACCTGTCGGGAGAGGTCCGCCACGTCGTGGGCGGACAGCGGTCGCCCGAAGCGGGATGTCGCCACGCGAACCCCGGCGTCGGGGCGGCCCAGCGCTTCCGCGAGGTCCATCCGGGAGACGTCGTACCCCGGCTGTGGGGCGTCGACGATCCGCGCACGGACCGGCTCTCTCGAAGAGATCCTGATGGTGACGCGCTCTCCCGCCTCCACCTCCATCTCTGGAGGCGTGAGGAGGGAGATCGGGTGTTGCAGTCCGCAAGTGACCCGGACGCGGCCTTCAGGTCCGACCTCAGTCACGATTCCCTGTGTTAACGACCCCGATTCGTTCGAATCGGAGCCGGTCGTAGACGCGATTCGGAGGGGCGGCAGGACACCGACGTACGCCAGTTCGTCCCGCCTGTCCCACACCTCCTTTCGGAGGTGGGGTGGTGTGGCGGCGTACCGCAGCACGGTTTCGACGAACCCGCCTCCCCACCGTCTCTCGCCTTCCCGGTCGGGGAAGACGACGAGTCGGTCCGCCCGGAATACCGTCGCCGCACGGGCGACGTAGCCGAGTTTGCGAGTCGCCTCGCGCTGGTCCTCGGCTTCCCGGACGAGGGAAGACGGCACGAGTACGCTGAGTGTCATGCCGAGCCGTCCATCGTCGCGTCTAGACTGTACCCGACGTACCCGAGCCTCGTTGAAAAGGGTAGCGAATCGCGTGTGGGGGTGTGAGGGGCTGACAGTCTCGTGTACACGGGATTCGTGTGTCGGACTCACGTGGGACCGGTACACAACACCCCGTCGGCGTTACCCGGGTCGGCACACACCGTCCAGTACTGCTACCGCTCGCGCGCGTACGTACGGGAGGAAAGGTTCGGCGGCGAGCGCGTGTGGACGACGCTCCTCACTTCGGCTCGACCTTGCCGGCGAACGTCTGTATCGTGATGACGCCGTCCTCGATGCGGAACGTGTCCGTGCAGAACTCGTAGTCGTTGTCCGGCGTCTCGCCGTGCCAGACGATGTACGCAGTGTCGCCCTCGACCTCTTTCATCTCGAGTTCGACCGTCGAGCCGGCCTGTGCGTACTCGTCGAAGAGTCCGGTGAACAGCTCCTCGATTTCGTCGAGACCGTGGAACGTTCCCATGTTCGTGATGACGACCGAGTCCTCGTCGTAGTCGACCATCACCTCGTCCAGATCCTGCGTCGTGAACGCGTCCAGATGGTGGTCGAGAACTTCCTCTGTAGTGCTCATGGGGGTTCACTGGTCAATAGAATGGGAGTATCAAAGCTGTTTGGGTCGTGTACACAGTCGGCACAGCCTCGGCCCGGTACTGTGGTTCTCTGTCACGGCGTCGGTGAAAGGACGGATTTTTATACAACGGTGGCGTCAGTTGGTAATGCGCAGAGCGCGTGACCGCGCTGGTAGTGTAGTGGTATCACGTGACCTTGCCATGGTCACAACCTGGGTTCAAATCCCAGCCAGCGCATTTCTGCCGACGCAAACCGACGAGCGGAGCGAGTCGCGTTTCGAGGCGAAATCACTCCTGTGAATTTGAACCAGAGAGTGAAGTGAGCGAGCGAAACGACCGAGGTTCACAATCCCAGCCAGCGCACGTCTCTCGGGCACCACCCAGCGAGCGACGCTCGTACCACTCACCGTCTGGCGAGTCCGGTGTAGTCGCGGCTGTGGACTGAACCCCGCCTTCACGCAGTCAGCGCGAACGGACGAAGAGAGCCGGCCGCTCGGACGCGGCCTGGCCTCGCTTCCCCAAGGTTACTCGGCAATCGGTCGGCGTCGACGTTCGTCCGCTTCGTCGTCTTCTTCCTCGTCTCCCTCACCTCCTTCGTCCTCGCCACCGCCTTCTTCGTCCGCTTCGCCCTCGCCCCCTCCCTCTCCTGGGCTGGCACATCCTGCGAGGCCGACCCCCGCCACTGCGACACCGATACTCCGAACGAACGTCCGGCGGTCGTACCGCTCGTCGAACCGTCTCATCGACGTATCAGTCGGCACGGTGTCGCGTAAGCGGGAGGCTTGCGTATCCCGAACGGGCCGTCCAGACGTTCACTCGGGAACGTGTAACTCAAGATACTTGTTCCTGTGTCGTGTTAACACGGATGGAATGCCCGAACTCACCATCTCGGACGAACTCTACACCCAGCTGGAGACGGAAGCCGAAGACGGCGACTTCGAGGGAGCCATCTGGAAGATGGTAGCGATGTACCGGCGGAGCCACAACCCGCAGGCGTCTCGGTGAGGCCCTCGGGCCTCGACACCGCGTGTCGACGGCCGTGAGCGTGGTGCGACAGCGGCGGGTGCGGAGCATCCGCGAAAATCGAGTGGGTGTGCTTACGCCGCGAAGAACTCCGCGAGTTCGTCGGCCGTGACCTCGAGGCGTCGCGCGCTGTCGACGGTTTCGAGTTTGGCGGCCGAGACGTGCCAGCTGTCGTACGTCGCGACGCGGTCGAACTCGGTACCGGCGTCGAATCCTCGGTAATCTCTGGTGAGCGTCAGTTTGCGGTTCACAGTCGCAGAGACGGCCCGCTCCGACTAAAGATTTACTACAGAACGAATTAAAATTATCACGTACGTTCCTCGAAGAGTGCGACGGCCCGTGAACGGCCCGGGTTCAGGGCTCACAGCGGAACACCGTCGCCGCCGACACCGGGAACGGTTCGGCGGCCTCGTCGGGGGGCGAGTTCGACCCGCGCCACGACGCCCTCGCGGACCAGATACGCGACGTGTCGCGGCGGGTAGTCGGCGGGCGTGCCGGCCTCGACGGCGTACGTGTAGTCGAAGTCGGCGACGTATCCGCGGTCCGTTTCCCGCACCGGTGGTGTGTCGCTGACGGCGACGTCGACGTGGGTCGCCTCCGGATTGGTCGCGACGAGACTGTTGAGCACGTACGCGGTTTCGTAGTCGGAGACGAACGACCCGACCGACGCGGCGTCGAGTGACGCTGGGAGCGTCGGATACGGCGGCGGGTCCACGTCCCCGGAACCGCTCGGCCCGGGGACATCGGTCTTCAGGTCGAGCGTGGGCCGGCGGGGTCAGAACTCGTGTTGCTTCTGGTGTTTCAGTCGTTCGGCGACGATGCCGGGCACCGTGGTCTGACACCGACGGCAGCGCCAGGTGGGCTTCGTCACGCCGTCGAGTTTCGTGAGGTCGCGCTTCGTCTGCAACAGCGCGTTGCAGCCAGAACAGCGGCGAGAAATCGCCATACACGTGCTACGGTCGAGCCGTATTTGAAACTATCTGCGTCGACGACACGTCGACGGGCGAGCGAGTGGGGCGCGTCGGGCGGGGTCAGTCCTCAACGACGTAGGCGAGCGCCTCGCGACGGGCCCCACAGACACACCGGGCGGGGAGTGCGTCCAGCGACCCGAGCGTGCCACAGTCGAGGCACCGCCAGACGAGGAACGCCTCCCCGAACCCCTCGGCCAGGCGCTTGTTCCGGACGGCGACGGGTGGCCGAACCGCGCGCGACTCGGTGACGGCACTGGGTTCCTCGCTTGCGATGTCGACGAGGCGCTGGGTCTGTGTCTCCGTTGGTTCCTCCGGGTGGGTGGTCCTGGGGGTCGTCGGACCGGGTATTCTGATAGCCATGTGAGAGGGACGCACGCTGCCGTATTAACTGCGAGCCGTCCCCGTGGGTCACTCGGACTCTCTCGGCGACCAGCTGAGTTCGAGCGTGGCCGGTCCGCCGAGGAGCCCGGTGTCGGTCTGTGCGACGACCGAGTCGGGGCGGGGAAGCGTCACCTGTCGGTCGCCGACGGTCACGACGACGTCGCCGTCGCCGTCGGACGCTGGGGCCGCGTCGAGCACGTATTCGAGCGCCTCGAGCGCACTCGTCACCTCGGCGCGGGGGGGCCCGGTCGACTCGTCGTAGTCGACGCCGCCGAGGAGCGGGCGGACGTTGACGTCCCGAGAGCGGTTCGACAGCACGGCGTTGATGGCTGCCCCGAGGAGGATGACCAGTCCCGAGAAGTACAGCCACGTGAGGAGGACGAGGATGCCGGCGACGATGCTCGGGTCCTGCGCCTTCGAACTCACCGAAGCGTACAGTCGAAAGAGCGTCTCGAACGACGCCAGGCCGACCGCGGTGAACAGCACACCGGGGATCACTTCCGTTACGCCGACGTCCGAGTCGGGGAAGACGTAGTACATCGGGAACAGTGCGACGGCGATGAGGAAGACGAGGACGAGACGGTGGAGGACCCACCCGAACCCGGAGTCGCCGAACGTGACCTGGGACTCGACGACGATGGCCCCGACGATGGCGAGCGCGAAGACGACGAGGACGAGCACGCCGTCGGAGATCTGGTCGGCGAACGTGTTCGCCGCCTCCGACTCGTAGATGTCCGAGAAGGCCGTGTCGAGGCCGCGGAAGATGCGGAGCGTCCCCCAGACGAGGAACACCAGCCCGAACAGCGACAGCCCCGCCGACTCGCCGGCCTGGGAGAGTTCACCCACGAAGATGGGGGCCGCCCCCGGCGTGATGACCGAGGCGACGAAGTTCTCGAACGCCGTCTGGAGGCTCTGGTCGCCGATGCGGGCGACGACAGCGAGTACCAGGAGGAGCAACGGGAGCAGCGAGACGAACGCGTGGTAGGCGATACTGCCAGCCATGAACGTGAGCCGCTCGGCGCGGATCTCGTGAACGATGGCGCGGAGCAGGACGAGCGCCCGCTCGAGCCGGGGGTCGGTGTCGGCAACCCGGGAGAGAACAGACATGAGACGCGTACGAGTGCGAGGGAGATAACGTGACAGGGACGAGGAGTGTCACAGTTCGGTCGCCGCGACGACCACCGACAGTTACCTTCTCGCCCGCCCTCTCTCGTTCATGACCGTCATCGCGATGCTGTCCGTGGCACCGGTGGTCGAAGGGAGTATGGCCTCCGAGGTGGCGAAGGCCGTCGCCGCCCTCGACGACTTCGACGTCTCCTACGAGACGAACCCCATGGGAACGGTCGTCGAAGCCGACGACGTCGACACCTTGCTGGCAGCCGTCGCTGCGGCGCACAAGGCCGTCGACGGTGACCGGGTGAGCACGTTCCTGAAGATAGACGACAAGCGCACGCGGACCCAGAGGGCGAGCGAGAAGGTCGACCGCGTGGAGGCGGAACTCGGGCGCGCGGCCCGGCGCGAGCGGTAGGCGAACCCGGCACCATTTATCCGAGGCCGCGGAAGGTGGGGTATGGAGAGTCTCAACCGGATGGCCATCGAACTCGTCGACGAGGTGCTCGACTTCGCCGACGAACTCGGGGTCGTCGTCTACGAACTCGACTCGGGGGCGACGGTCATCGACTGCGGCGTCGACGCGGAGGCTGGCCTGGAGGCGGGTCTCCTCGTCGCGGAGGTACAGACGGCCGGCCTCGCGACCGTTCAGACGCGGATGGACGACGTCGCGGGCGCGCCCGTCCCGCACGTCGAACTCACGACCGACCACCCGGCGCTCGCGCTCCTCTGCTCACAGAAGGCGGGCTGGGAACTCGCCTTCGAGGGCGAAGAGGGAGCGCCGGGGTTCGACGGCCTCGGCGCCGGGCCGGCCCGCGCGCTCGTCGGCGAGGAGAGCGAGTTCCAGGCCGTCGGCTACTACGACGAGTTCGACCTCACGGTGCTCACCGTCGAGAGCATCGACCTGCCGGACGACGCGGTGGCCGAGCACGTCTCGGAACTCACGGGCGTCGAACCGTCGGGCGTGTTCCTGCCGACGTTCGCGACGGGGTCGACCGTCGGGAGCGTGACGATGGCGTCCCGCGCGGCCGAGCTCGGCGTCTTCCGCCTCTTCGAACTCGGCTACGACCCGAAGGACGTCCTCACGGTGTCCGGGTCCGCGCCGGTCGCGCCCGTCAGCTACGACGAGGGTGTCGCGATGGGCCGAACGAACGACGCACTGGCCTACGGCGGCCAGGTGTACATGCAGGTACGCGAGGACAGCGACGTCTTCGACGACCTGCCCTCTACCGCCGCCGAGGAGTACGGGACGCCGTTCGAGACGGTGTTCGAAGAGGCCGACTGGGACTTCTACGAGGTGTCGGACTCGGTGTTCGCGCCCGCGCAAGTCACGGTCGACGTCGTCGACGGCCCGACGCGAGTGCTGGGTAACACGGACGAGGCGATGCTCGCGGAGTCGTTCGGCTTCGCGTGAGGAGCGAGCGAGCATGCGGTTCAAACTCGTCCCGGAGCCTCCCGACGCGACAGCCCGACTCGCGGAGGCCCAGCGGGCCGTCCCGCTCGTACCGGGCACCGAAGACGACTGCTGTGCCCGACTCATGCGTCGACTGGACTTCCCGAGCCGCGACGTGGCGCGGACGTGGCTCACGTTCCTCCGCGCACTGGAACTCATCGAGGAGCGCGACGCCGGGTTCGTCCGCCGCGCACAGGACCCGACGACAGAACACCTCCGACGGGCCTTCATCGACCGGGTGTACGGCGCGCAGGAGGTACTCGATGTCCTCGGCCCGGAACCGCAGGACGCCGACGCCGTCTTCGAGCGGTTCGAGGAGCGCGTCCCCGAGTGGGAGCACTACAAGGACCCCGCCGGGTGGCGCGAGACGTGGCGCGGGCGCGTCGGGCGCCTCCTCGAGTGGGCCGTCCTCCTCGGCCTCGCGGACCGTCGACAGGAGGGCTACGTCGTCTCGGAGACGGCGCCGAGCGACGGAGTCGAGGGGAGCGGCGGCGAGGACGAGGACGGGACTCGCTGAGTGAGTCAGCGGCCGGCGAGACCACGCCGACGGAACGAGCTACGCGGGAGGGCGACGTACGACTTTTGCCGGAGCCGACCCTACGAGGGGCGATGAGTTCCTCATCGGTCGACACGGTACTGTTCGACCTCGACGACACGCTCGTCACCTACAACCGGAGTACGGCAGCGGTGCTCGACGAGGCGTTCGCGGCCGTCGGCGTCGACCCGTTCTTCTCCGCCGACGCGTACTTCGAGCGCTACGAGGAGTTCCTGCCGAGGACCGACTCCATCGAGGGGCTCCGGGAGGCGTGCTTCTCGGCCATCGCGGACGACAGCGGGCGCGACCCGGCAGTCGGCCGCGACGTTGCCCGAGCGTTCAACGCTCGTCGCGACCACGGCGACGTCAGGCTCCTCCCGGGAGCTCGCGAGGTACTCGACGCCTTCGCCGACGAGTACCGGCTGGGACTCGTGACGAACGGGATGCCGACGGTCCAGCGGCCGAAACTCGCGAGAACCGGTCTCGACGAGACATTCGAGACGGTGGTCTTCGCGGGCCACGACACGGAGCCGAAACCGGCGGCGGAACCGTTCCACCGGGCGCTGTCGAGACTCGACGCCAATGCCGACCGGGCCGCCCACGTCGGGAACTCGCTCGCGTCGGACGTCGCCGGGGCCAACGCCGCCGGACTCAGAAGCGTCTGGGTCCCGGCGTACGAGGAGTCGGTCGACGTGACGCCCCACCTCCGTCTCGACTCGCTCGACGAACTCGTCGGTCACTCGTGGGCGTAGGTTCACATACCAGAGCGCGGCAACCCGAACCGTGGTCTGACTCGGACCGTGGGACGACTCGCGACGCGGCGGCACACCGTCTCACCCGCGTGCGGCGTGCCGTCCGTCAGCCCCCTCACTCCTCGTAGACCTCCGTGACGGTCCCGACGCCCTTGCTCCGTCCTTCGCGGAAGACGAAGCGCTGGCCCTCCTCGACCAGATAGGGGCGGAACTTGAACTCGACGTCCGTCGTGCCGCTGTCGCCGGGGAGCAACTGCCCGCCCTCCGGTCGGAACACCGCCGCCTCGCTGATCGTTTCGAGGTGGATTACGGGTTCGTAGCCCGACCCGATGCGGGTGGGGTGGTTGAGCACCATCACCTCCGCCTCGAACCGCCTGACCGGCGCGGGGTCAGCGTCGGCCGGGAGGAGCACCATCCCCCGTTCGAGGTCGGCCTCGCGGACGCCCTTGAGGGCGATGCCGACGATGCGGCCGGCCTTCGCCCGGTCGACCCGGTGGTAGTGCATCTCGATGGAGCGGACTTCGACCTCGCGGAAGGCGCCGTCCGCCATCGGGCCGACGAGGAGTTCGTCGCCGGCCTCGACGGTCCCGGAGTTCACCGTCCCGGAGGCGACGGCGCCGACGCCCGTGACGGAGTACGAACGGTCGATGTACATCCGGAAGTCGCCGTCCTCGTGGGCCGTCTTCGGGAGGTGTTCGAACAGGTAGTCGAGGTCGTCCAGTCCCTGTTTCGTCACGGCGCTGGTCTTGAGAATCGGGACGACGGCGTCGCTAATCTCTTCGACGGCCGTCTCGACGCCGTGGCGCTCGATTCGAAGGGGCGTCTTCCCCACGTCGCGGAGGAGTCGTTCGACCTCGCGTTCGACCTCGCTGACGCGGCCGGCTTCGACCATATCGACCTTGGTGAGGGCGACGACGGTCGGCAGTTCCATCGCCAAGAGGATACCGAGGTGTTCGCGCGTCGTCCGCGTCGGACCGTCGTCGGCGGCGACGACGATGAGCCCGTAGTCGAGTCGCTGGCCGACCAGGCCACGGATGGTCGTCCGGAGCCACGGTTCGTGACCGACCGTGTCGACGAACGAGACGAGGCGCTCCGCCTCCTGGACGACCCGTGCCCGGTCGGCCTTCCGGTGCGGGTTGTCCATCCGGACCGGGCCGTCGGCGTCGAACCCGTACACGCCGTACGAGAGGTCCGCGGAGAGCCCACGTTCGACCTCGTGCGGCTGGACGTCGAGGAACGAGCGGGTCGCCCCCTCGCCGTCGTCGGACCGGCCGGTGACGAGCGACCCGACGAGGGTCGACTTCCCGTGGTCGACGTGTCCCGCGGTTCCGACGACGATGTGGTCGTCGTCGCCGTCGAGCATCGCTCCTTCCTGCAGGGTCGCGACGCCGACGAGGCCGTCGTCGCCGACGCCCCACGTCTCGACGTCGTGGATGTGTGCGCCCGCCTCCTCGGCCAGGAGCGAGAGGACGTCCATCGACTCGGAGAAGTCCTCACGCGAGATGCCGGCGATACCGCCGTCGTCGGTGACGCCGATGACGTACGTCGCCGTGCCGTCGCCCGAGAGGACGCGGTGGCGCAGTTGCGCCGCCAGGCTCTCCATCCGCCCCTCCGAGAGGTGGACGCTCCGAGAGAGCCGTTCCTTGAACTCGATGTAGCCGCCCTCCTCCTCGCCGCGCTCGAGGGCCTCGTCGAGAACGGCCCGGTCAGCGCTCATGCCCGCGGGTAGGAAACCCCCCACGTTAAGACTTTCCGTGGTACGAGTCCCCGTGTCACACGAGCGCTCACGACCGGTGGGTTCGCGTGGGAACGATTACGTCGGATCCTCGGTCAACCGTTCGTACGCCCGGTTGACGCGCTTGAACTCGTCCTCGTCGCCCGACGGTCGGTCCGGATGGACCTCCTTCACCCGTTCGCGGTACGCGCTCCGGACCGCCTCCTCGTCGGCACCGGGGTCGAGACCCAGCGTCCGGTACGCCTCGCGCTGTGACGGCCCGGAGGAGGCACGCTGGCTGCCGAACCGTGACCCCGCCTGCCGCCGGGCGCCGGCGCCGAACCCGCCCGGACCGGCCTGCTCGCCGCGAGGACCACGGAACCGGCTGCCCGCGCGGACCCGTCGGGTTCGGGTTCGTTCCTGGAGGCGGCCGCTCGCCTGGTACCACATGAAGTACGTCGTCGCCGCGAACGGGACGGCGATGACGAGCAGGAACAACTGCTGGGTGAACGAGAGCACCACTAGGAGGACGGTCATCCCGGCGAAGACGGCTGCGAGCCCCAAGACGAGTCGGTCTCGGTCCACACCCGACGTTAGGCGTGTGGGGTTGTAAGCGTCTCGCACCCGACGGCCGTGCGGCCCGCGGACCACCGGGCGGAACGCTCATACCCGAGTGTGCCGACTACTAGCACGACGATATGTACGGCGACGACCACGGATCGTACCGGTGTGAGGCGTGTGGAAAGGAGTTCGAGACGGAACGCGCCCTCCGAGCACACGTACACACCGTCGGCCTCGTCGACTGAGGGGCGCGCGGCGCGTCAGCGGTACTGGTTGAGCCGCTTCTTCAGTCGCTTGGCCGCCTCGCCCGACGCCTTCGCGAACCCCTCTCCCTGCTCCTCGTCCGCGAAGATAATTCCCCGTGAGGAGTTGACCAGACCGACGCCGTCGGCGAGGCCGTAGGTGACGGCGGCCTCCGCGTCGCCGCCCTGTGCGCCGACACCCGGGACCAGGAAGGGGAGGTCGGGCACCTGCTCGCGGACGGACTCGAGCTCCTCGGGCGTGGTGGCGCCGACGACGAGGCCGACGTTCTCGTTGCGGTTCCACAGGTCCGCGAGCGCCGCGACGCGTTCGTACACCCGTTCGCCGGAGGAGAGTTCGAGGTCCTGCAGGTCGCCGCCGCCGGGGTTGGAGGTGCGACAGAGGACGAACACGCCCTTGTCGGCGCGAGAGAGGAACGGTTCGAGCGAGTCGCGCCCGAGGTACGGGTTGAGCGTGATGGCGTCGGCGTGGTCGAGCAGTGCCGCGTACTGCCGGGAGGTGTTCCCGATGTCGCCCCGTTTCGCGTCGAGGAGGACGGGCACGTCCTTGCCGTGGGCGTACGCGATGGTCTCGCGGAGGGCGCGCCAGCCGTCGCCGTCCTCGTAGAACGCCGCGTTCGGCTTGTAGCAGGCGGCGTGCTCGTGGGTGGCGTCGATGATGCGGCGGTTGAACGCCCAGCGCGGCAGGTCGTACTCGTCGAGGTGGTCGGGGATGCGGGCGGGGTCGGGGTCGAGTCCGACCGAGACGACGCTGTCGACCCGGTCGATACGGGCGCGGAGACGGTCGAAGAAGCGCTCACTCATTGGCGCGTATCCTCCCCGGGGGCGCAAAGAGAGTTCGGATTCGGCGTGGACGGCGTGACCGTAGTTTATCATCGTGTGTGTCGTACGATAGCACGTGAGGGGCGATGGGAACGATTCGACGGTCGGTCGAACGAGGGGACGAGCGGGGTCGTGAGCCGACGGCGTACTGGCTCACACGCGCCCTCCCGCGGAGTACCCGTGGGACGCTAATCGCGGCGGGAGCAGTCGCCGGCGGGTTGTACGTCAGCGGTCTCGTGACGGCAGTCGCCACCGGTCGACCCGGGTATCTCCAGGCGAGCGACTTCTACCTGTACGCGCTGGGCGCGTTCTTCGAGGTCGTGCTGCTCTGTAACTGGTCGGCGCGCTATCCGGAACTGTGGCAGTCACTCGACGAGGAAACGCGAACGGGCGACCGACTGTTCGACGTTCCGCGGGAGGCGTACCGGGACGTCGTCGACCGTGGCCTCCGCCGTGCCTACCGGCTGGACGGACCGGTCGTCCTCTTCGTGTCGTACCACGTCTTCGTCATGCTCGTCCTGTTCCAGGGAGGGACGTTCGGCCACATCAGGCACTGGAACCTCGTCGTCGTCAACCTCCTCGGAGCCTTCGTCGTGTATCTCTTCGTCGGCCACGTCCTCCTCCTCCGCGACGTCGCCGCGTTACCGGTCACCGATGTCGACGCGGCGGCCGAACGGTTCGAGACGGTCATCGACTTCGGGTTACTCGTCATCGTGGAGTGGTTCCCCGCGGTCACGGTACTCTTCGCGTACGTGTTCGAGACGCTGTACGAAGCGGTCGCCGCGGGGGATAGGCTCTGGACGAGTTTCCTGACGATTCTCCTCGGTGGCGGCCCGCCCGGAGCGACGAGCGAACTCTTCCTGCTCCTCGGATTCGCCGTCGGTGGTGTCCTCGCGTTCGTCGTGACCCTCCTCTCGATCCACACCAGTCTCGCCGCCGCCCGGCGCAGGGAGCTACACGCGATTCGACGCGAGTACGACGAGTTCTACGAACTGTGGAAGGCCGAATCGGAGTCGACGGACCGTCTGGCGACCGGTCTCGACATCCTCGAACGGAAACGAACGAGCGTGAAGGCGGCACGAACGTGGCCGTACAACGCCTCGATGGTGCTCAGACTCGGGGTGGCGTCACAGATTCCGGTTCTCAGTCTCGTCGCTCGGGTGCTGGCCGGGGGGTGACGGACGGGGACGTCACGCCAGCGACGTGGACTCGTACACCACCCGCCCGTCGACGACGGTCAACACGGGGTCGACGTCGGCGACGGCGTCCGTCTCCCACGGCGACTCGTCGAGGGCGACCAGGTCCGCGCGGGCGCCGACCGAGAGCGTGCCGAGTCGGTCCTCGTCGAAGCCGGCGTACGCCCCCCCGGCGGTGTACGCGCGGAGCGCCTCGGTGACCGAGAGCCGCTGTGCCTCGTGGGGCGCGTCGACGGCGTGAGAGACGCCCAGAAGCGGGTCGAGCGGCATACAGTCGCTCCCGAACGCGAGGGCGACGCCGGCGTCGAGCATCGCCCGGTAGCGGTTCGTCTCCGTCCGGCGCGAGCCGAGTCGTCGCTCGTACAGTCCGCCCTCGTCGGCCCACTTCAGGAAGTTGGGCTGGACCGACGCGACGACGCCCGCCTCTCGCATCCGTTCGATGGCCTCGTCGTCGGCGAGTTCGGCGTGTTCGATGCGGTGGCGTCGCTCCCGGTCGTCCCCCGAGGCGGCCTCGAAGGCGTCGAGGACGGCGTCGACCGCCTCGTCGCCGATGGCGTGAGCCGTCACCTGAAGGCCCGCGGCGTCGGCACGGGTCACGAGTTCGTGCAACTCCGCGGGCGGGACGACCCACTGCCCCGTCGTCTCGGCGTCGGCGTACGGTTCGGAGAGCTTCGCCGTGCGACCGCCGAAGCTCCCGTCGGTGTAGGTCTTGATGGCACCCACGGTGACGAGACCGGCCCCGTGGTTCGTCCGGAGGCCGACATCGAGGAGCGAGTCGAGGTGGTCCGACCAGTAGTTGAGTCGGACGCGGAGCGAGAGTTCCCCCGCGGCGTCGAGGTCACGGTACACCTCGGGGGCGAAGGAGTTCCGGACCATGTCGTGGACGCCCGTGACGCCGCGCTCGTTGGCGTGACGCTGAGCGGCCGTGAGGAGCGTCCGCGTCTCCGCCCGAGAGGGGGCGACGGCGTCCCAGACGTCGTCGACGGCCGTCTCGACGAGGACGCCCGTCGCCCTGCCGTCCTCGCCCCGTACGTCACCCCCGTGGTCGCCCGCCTCGAGGCCGAGGCGGTCGAGCGCGGCCGAGTTGACGGAGGCGACGTGCATGTCCTCGCGGAAGGCCACGACGGGGCGAGCGTCGGAGACCTCGTCGAGTTCACCGCGGGTGAGGTAGCGGTCGTCCGTCCAGCGCGACTCGTCGTAGCCGAAGCCCTGGACCCACCCGTCCGTCGCGTCACCGTCGTCTCCAGCGTCGCCGAGTTCGGCCGCTCGCTCACGGAGTCGGTCGACGGCGTCGGACCGCGAGTCGACGGAGAGGTCGGCGTGGACGAGTCGCCGGCCGACCATCGGGAGGTGGGTGTGGGCGTCGACGAACCCCGGGAGCACGACGCGACCAGCGAGGTCGATTACGCGGGTGTCGGTGCCCACGAGGAACTCCACGTCGTAGGCGTTCGTGAGCCGGACGAGACGGCCGTCGCGGACGGCGAGCGCTTCGTACGTCTCGTCGGGGTCGGTGAGCGTGTGTACCTCCGCGTCGGTGAGGACGAGGTCGGCGGCCGCGGTCATACACCCTCAGGTGCGGGGGAGGGGCAAGAACGTTCGGGAGTCGGGGAGGAAGCGGACGGACCGACAAGCGTTAGACTCGCGAGGGAGACGTGAGCCGTATGACCGACTCGGACACGGACCCTACCCCCGAGACGCTCGCCGACCGCGTCCGCGCGGGCGAGGTCCGCTTCCACGCACTCGAAGAACACGCCGACGCCGACACGGCCACCGCGGCGCGCCGTCTCCTCGTCGAGGAGCAGTCGGGCGCGTCGCTCGACCACGTCGGCGCGTACTCGTTCGACGCCGCCGCCGCCGCCCCGAACATCGAGAACATGACCGGTTCCGTCCAGATTCCGGCGGGCGTCGTCGGTCCCGTCTCCATCGATGGCGGCGCCGCCGCGGGGGAGTACTACCTCCCGATGGCGACCACCGAGGGGGCGCTCCTCGCCTCGGTGAACCGCGGCTGTTCAGTCATCGACCGGGCCGGCGGGGCGTCCGCCCGGGTGACCACCACGGGGATGACGCGCGCGCCGGTGTTCCACGTCGAGTCGGTGGTCGAGGGCGAGGCGCTGGCGTCGTGGGTCCGGGACAACGTCGACACCCTGAGGGACGCCGCCGAGGCGACGACGAACCACGGCGAACTGGAGGAAGTGAAGCCGTACGTCGTCGGCGACAACGTCTTCCTCCGCTTCCGGTACGACACGAAGGACGCGATGGGGATGAACATGGCCACCATCGCCACGCGGGCGGCCTGTGAAGTGGTCGAGGCGGAGACGACCGCCTCGCTCGTGGCGCTGTCGGGCAACCTCTGTACGGACAAGAAGCCCGCCGCCATCAACGCCGTCGAGGGACGGGGACGGAGCGTCACCGCCGACGTCCTCGTCCCCCGCGAGGTGGTCGAGGAGCGCCTCCACACCACCCCCGAAGCCATCGCGGAGGTGAACACCCGGAAGAACCTGGTGGGGAGCGCGAAGGCGGGGTCGCTCGGGTTCAACGCCCACGTCGCCAACGTCGTCGCCGCGATGTTCCTCGCGACGGGGCAGGACGCCGCACAGGTCGTCGAGGGGGCCAACGCCATCACCACCGTCGACGTCCGCGAGGAGGGGCTGTACGCGTCGGTGTCGCTCGCCTCCCTCGAGGTGGGCACCGTCGGCGGCGGGACGAAACTCCCGACGCAGGCGGAGGGACTGGACGTGCTGGGCGTCCGCGGCGGCGGCGACCCCCCGGGGACGAACGCCGACGCCCTCGCGGAGTGTGTCGCCGTCGGCGCACTCGCGGGCGAACTCTCGCTGCTGTCGGCGCTCGCCTCCAGACACCTCTCCTCGGCGCACGAGTCGCTCGGGCGCTAAGTTCGGTAGACGCTCGGGCGGGGGAGGGACTCGGATGCCCGCTCGGCAGCGGACGAGAGAGCCCCACCGGGGCACGACAGTCACCTCGGCTCCCCAGCGAGGACACCGTCGAACGGGTATCGGAAACGTATCGGCATACGTTCACTTTCACTTCCGCCGCGCGTCTGGCTCGCGCTTTTTCGGCTCACGCCCGTCGCTCGTCACGCGTCCGTCGGTGAGCACCGGCGGACGCGTCCACCATGACGACCGACAGTTCGCGCGGTGCGCCCGACGCCGCCACGGCCGACGGGACCGGAACCGACGACTACCGGCGGGCGGTCCTGACGCTCCGGGTGCTGAAACTCGCTCTGGGCGTCCTCGTCTCCGCCCTGACCGCCCTGCGGTTGCTGGGCGTCGTGTAGAGACACGAGGGACGGGACGGTCAGAGCAGTCGGTACCGACCGCGGCTCTCCGAAACCTCGCCGCGACGGGTGAGTTTCTCCAGGAGGTCCCGGGCCGCGTCCGCGGGCACGCCGTGCTCGGCCGCGTAGTCGACGACTGCGTCCTCGTCCGGTCGCTCTCCCTGCCGGATGGCGTCTCTGACGATTTCGTCGCGGGTGCGTGACCGGGACTCCTCGCGGCCGGCCGCGGCCACCTCGTCGGCGTCGAGGCCCGACCCCTCCAGATACTCCCGGTCGTCGACGGCCGGCTCCTGTGTCCGAGCCTCCATCTCTGCGACGGATTCGAGATTCGAGAACGCCTCCGACGCGCCCTGTTTCCGCGCGAGGAGTTCGGCCCGTGCCTGTCGGGCGGTGTCGCGGTCGTCGGACTCGAAGAAGCGTTTCAGTTTCCGCGTCTGGTGGCGGCGACTACAGCGGGGACACTGCGCCGACGCCGACGAGTCGGGATCAGCGAGGAGCCACAGCGCCGCACAGTCGGTGCAGCCGACGACCGCGTACATACCACGCGCTGGGACGTCCGTACGCTTATATCGCTCGCCGCCGGGCGGGAGACCATGGAGCGCGTTCCACTCGCGGACGTCGAGGCCACCGAGGCAGTCGGCGGCGTCCACCTGTCGCAACTGGCCGCCGGAACGGAGATGAGCGTCCAGCACTTCCGCATCGAACCCGGCGCGACGGTCCCCGAACACAGCCACCCACACGAACAGACCGGGTACGTCACGGCCGGGACGCTCACGTTTCTCGTCGACGGCGAGGAGTGCGTCGTCGAGGCGGGCGACTCGTACGCCATCCCGGGCGACGAACCCCACGGGGCGGAGAACCGCGGCGACGAACCGGTCGAGGGCGTCGACATCTTCGCGCCGCCGCGGGTGGACCCCGACTGGGACGGCCGGGACGAGGGCTGAGTCGACGACTCGGCACCACCAGTCGACGACCCGGCACCACCGGTCGACGACTCGGCACCACCAGTCGACGACTCGGACGAGACGTCGCCTCGTCGGTCGGCCGACCGGGACGTCGCCTGACACGTATTTACGTCCGGATGAACGAGTAGCGGTATGCAGCGACGGCCGACGTGGGTCGGCGCAGAGGGCCCCTCCACCACCAGCCGAGGCCGGCACCGACCGCGGCGACTGCCCGAGGGGGACGAGCGATGGCGCTGACGGACGTCCCCTCCGCCGCCAGCGACCTGAACGTCCGCTACCGGCGACACCGACGCGGGGCGTGGGCGGCCGCACTCACCTGGGGCGTCGTGGTCAGCGCCCTCCACTTCGCCGGTCTCGCGTACGGCATCTACAGCGAGCTCTGGTGGTGGGACCTCCTCACCCACTTCACCTCGGGGTTCGGTGTCGCCGCGCTCCTCTACCTCGCCTGGACCGAGGGGTTCCGTTCCCGGATCGGCCTCTTCGTCGTCCTCCCGGTCTGTGTCCTCTGTATCGGGACGTGGTTCGAGGTGTACGAGCGCCTGTTCAAGGACTTCTGGTACGGCTGGTCGAACGCGTTCTACCTCGAGGACACGGCCATCGACCTCGTGGTCGACACGCTCGGCGCCGTCGCCTTCGGCGTCGTCCTCCGAACGTACAGCCGCGTGCGGCGTTCGCGAGCGAGCGACCGTCGCCAACCCTGATAACTAGGGGGAACGCTTTTTCCCCCTGCTCGATGTCGAGGGAGTATGCGCTCTCCATCCGGCGCGCTCGCCCGCTCGGTCCAGTGGGTCGAGGCGTTCAGCCGACGCCGGGCGCTCCGGCCCACGGAGGTGTACGCAGTGGGCGGCTTCGGCGTCGCAGTCACCGGTCTCCACTTCGCCAGCATGGGACTGTTCCTCTACTCGAAAATCTGGTGGTGGGACGTCCTGGTCCACGCGCTCTCGGGACTGGGCGTCGCCGCCGTCCTCTACGTCTACCGGCCACGGCTGGCCCGCGGCCCGTTCGCCGTCTTCGTCGTCCTCCCCCTCCTGGTGCTGGCCATCGGGACGTGGTTCGAGGTGTACGAACGGCTGTTCACCGACTTCTGGGTCAACTGGTCGCGCGCGTTCTACCTCGAAGACACCGGCGTCGACCTCGTCGCCGACACCGCCGGCGCAGTCGTGTTCTCCGTCTTCATCTGGGTGCGTGCCCGCCTGTGGGGTCACCCGGCGGACCGCCCGCGGCTCTGAGACGCTGCGGCGGCAGCGCGCGGTCAGCGCGTGGCGAGTCGGGTCGCGAGCGCGCGGAGTTCCGAACGGCCGTCGAGTTCGGCGAGCCATCGCTCCGGGAGCGCGCTCGCGCCGAACCGCGCACCGACGACGGCACCCGTGACGGCCCCGACGGTGTCGGCGTCGCCACCCATGTTGACGACGTCGACGAGCGCCCTCTCGGGGGAGTCGGCGTGGAGGCCGTGCCACAGTGCGGTCTGGAGCGTGTCGACGACGTAGCCCGTCGAGCGGAGCGTCGAGGGGTCGAGGTCACCGGTGACGACGGGACGGAGCGCGTCGTCGAGCGCCGCGGTCGGGTCGAGCCAACCCAGCGCGTCCGAGAGCGGGTCCGCCCGACCCACCAGCAGTCCGGCGAGCGTGAGGTTCAACACGGCACAGCCGGCGGTACAGCGTGGGTCAGCGTGGGTGATTCGCGAACTCGTCTCGCTCGCCTCGACCAACTGTGAGTGGTCGTCGGCGAGGGCGACGGCGAGCGGTGGTGCGCGCATCACGCTCCCGTTTCCGGCGTTCGACCCCTCCGGCGACTCCTCCCACACCCGCTGGCTGGCCGTCTCCCACGACTCGCCGTCGCGGATGCGCGAGAGCGCCTTCGCGGTCATGTTGCCGACGTCGAACGGGCCCGCGTCGTACCACGCGACGAACCGCTCCGCGACGTCGTCCGGGTCGAACCCCCCACAGTCGACGAGACTCCGGGCGAGACACAGCGCCATGTCCGTGTCGTCGGTGACGGTGCCCGCGGGCTTGCCCCACGTCCCGTTCGCGAGCATCTCCGTCACCTCGCCGTACTGTGCGAGGATGCGCGCCGGCGTCTCGAACTCGATCGGCCGGCCGAGCGCGTCGCCGCAGGCGAGGCCGAGCAAGACCCCTGCGGTGCGGTCCTCGTCCATACCAGATAGCTGTCCGCACGTGTCAAAAAACACGGGGAAGCCGTCGGACGGGCTGCGGACGCCGAGACCGAAACCGGTATCCGACGACCGGCCGGTTCGTCGGTCATGTCGGAGCTTTCGGCTCACCACGTCGGTCTCACCGTCGAACGACTCGACCGCGCGGTCGACTTCTACCGCGACGTCCTCGGCCTCGACGTCGTCTCGCGCTTCTCGGTCGGCGGCGAGGCGTTCGCGACGGGCGTCGGCGTCGACGGCGCCAGCGCCGAGTTCGCCCACCTCGACGCCGGTGGCGTCCGGGTCGAACTCGTCTCGTACGACCCCGAGGGCGACCACGTGGCGGACTCGACGGTGACGGTGAACCAGCCCGGTGCGGCCCACGTCGGCCTCTCGACGGCCGACCTCGACGCGTTCTACGAGTCGCTCCCCGACACCGTCGAGCCCCAGAGCCCGCCACAGCGGACCGAGAGCGGCACGCGGATACTGTTCCTCCGGGACCCCGAGGGGAACCTCGTCGAGGTACTCGAAGCGTAGCGGGGCGGAGCGGACTCGCGCAGCGTGGAACGGAGCCGAAGGGCGGCGCAGAAGGGGACGGCGCGCGACGGTCGGCAGCCCGCCGGACCCGACCGACGCGGCGACGACCCCCTCACTCGCGCCGCAGCAGCGACTCGGCCCGCGTCCGGTCGGCGTCGGTGTTCACGTTGACGCACCAGCCGTCCAGGTCGACAGTCTCGACCCGGCCACCGTCGTCCAGAAGCCAGTCGACTGCGGCCGTGAGTTCGTACTCGCCGGTCGGCGAGGGGCCGATGGCGCGACACGCTCCGAAGATGCGCGGGGAGAACGCGTAGAAGCCCCGCGGGACCGTCGTCGACGGCGGGTCGTCGGGCTTCTCGACGAGGCCGGCGACGTTCCCCTCGTCGTCGAACGCGACGACGCCCGTATTCGCGGCGTCCGCCCGAGACACCTCGTCGACGAGGAGCGTCGCGTCCGCCCCCGCGTCCCGGTGCCGGGCGACGACGGCCGCGAGGTTCGCCCGGCAGACGTTGTCGCCGTTCAGGACGACGAACGTCTCGTCGGTGTCGAGAGCCATCCGCGGTTCGGCCGCGAGCAGGGCGTCGGCGAGTCCCGCCCGGTCGGCCTGGGAGGCGTAGGTGACCGAGACGTCGCCGAAGCGGTCCCCGTAGTACGAGACGATTTGCTCGCTCTCGTAGCCGACCACCACGACGAGTTCGTCGACGCCGAGCGCACAGAGCGTCTCGAAGCAGTGCGTCAGGAGCGGTTGGCCGGCCACCTCGACGAGCCCTTTCGGTCGCTGGGCCGTGCGTGGACGCAGACGGGTTCCCGCTCCCGCGGCGGGCACGACGCCGTACATGCACTGCGGTAGCACGGCGAGCGCGTTAAACGTCCGGGGGTGGTCGGGGCGTAGCCCGTGCAGTGCTGGTCCCGGGCACGTGAGGTCAACCCCGCGAGCGGCCGTCGGCGTTATGTCCACCCGCGCCAACCCCCGTGTATGCTCGAACGCAACGTCGGTGGCGTCGACAGACTCGTCCGCGCACTGGTGGCCGTCGTCCTCACGGTCGTCGCAGTGAGTGCGCTCCGGTCGGGAAACCGTTCGCTCGGCGTCGTCGCCGCGCTCGGGGCGGTTGGGGCCGGGTTCAACGCGACGACGTGTTTCTGCGGCGTGAACGCCGCGCTCGGACTCGACACGACCGGGGACGAGTAGAGGGAGTGAGGGCGCGAGGGTTCGGTCGCCGGGCGACGGAGAGACGAAAGAACGGAACGTGAGCTGAGCCGTCGTGCGGTCGCAGCCGGGTTACGCCAGTTCCTCGATGTGTTCGCAGACCGCGTCGGCGAACTCGCTGGTTGCGACCTTGGTGCCGCCCTCGATCTGGCGGTGGAGGTCGTACGTGACGGTGCCGGAGGAGATGGTCGCCTCGACGGCGTCCTTGACGAGGCTGGCGGCGTCGTTCCAGCCGAGGTACTCGAGCATGATGCGGCCGGAGAGGATCATCGCGGTCGGGTTGACCTTGTCCTCGCCGGCGTACTTGGGCGCGGAGCCGTGGACCGGTTCGGCGAGACAGCGGCCGTGGCCGAAGTTGCCGCCCGGGGCGATGCCGAGACCGCCGATCTGTGCGCCGGCGGCGTCGGACATGTAGTCGCCGTTGAGGTTCATCGTCGCGATGACGTCGTAGTCACCCGTCCGGGTGAGCAGCTGCTGGAGCATGTTGTCGGCGATTCGGTCGTTGACCACGAGCGTCCCCTCGGGCGCGTCGCCGTCGTACTCCTCCCAGAGTTCGTCCTCGGTGATGACCTCGTCGCCGTACTCCTCGTCTGCGACCTCGTACCCCCAGTCGCGGAAGGCCCCCTCGGTGAACTTCATGATGTTCCCCTTGTGGACGAGCGTGACCTTCTCGCGGTCGTTCTCGAGCGCGTAGTCGATGGCCTCGCGGATGAGGCGCTTCGACCCGAACTCCGAGATGGGCTTGATGCCGATGCCGACCGGACCGTCGTGGATGGTCGAGTCGAAGCCCATCTCCTCCTCGACGAAGTCCCGGACCTGCTCGGCGTCGTCGGTGCCGGCCTCCCACTCGATGCCGGCGTAGACGTCCTCGGTGTTCTCCCGGAAGGTGACCATGTCCATCTGTCCCGGGTTCTTCACGGGCGAGGGGACGCCGTCGATGTGGTAGGTGGGGCGGACGTTCGCGTAGAGGTCGAGCTTCTGTCGGAGCGCGACGTTCAGCGAGCGGAAGCCAGCGCCGACCGGCGTCGTGAGCGGACCCTTGATGGCGACGCGGTGGTCGCGGATGGCGGAGACGGTGTCCGCGGGGAGGTTCTCGTCGTACATCTCGCGGGCGGAGGCCCCGGCGTAGACGCGCATCCACGCGATCGAGCGACCCGTGGCTTCGGCGGCCGCGTCGAGCACCTGCTGGGCCGCCGGCCCGACGTCCGTCCCGATACCGTCGCCGTGGATGATCGGGATGATGGGGTTCTCCGGTACGTCGAGTTCTCCGGTCTCTTCGTCGGCGAGTGTGATCGCCTCGCCTTCTTCGGGGACCTCGACCTTGTCGTAGCTCATGAACAACCCTGGATTTCCGTAGCTCACTAAAATGCCTGCCGTTCTCCGTCCGCGAACTGACACCGAACGAGAAGGACTGCCGATCGAGGAGAGCGCCACCCTTTAGCACACCGCCCGACAGGAGCGGGTATGCACGTCATCGTCCACGGCGGAGCCGGTCGTGCACCGGCCGCACCGGCGGAGCGTGGAGCCGTCCTCGACGAAGCCGCTGGCACCGGTGCGACGGCGGAGACACCGCTCGCGGCGGTCGAGACCACCCTCCGAACCCTCGAACGCGACGACCGGTTCAACGCCGGCCGTGGGAGCGCCGTCCAGGCCGACGGCGTCGTGCGCGTCGACGCCGGCGTGATGACCTCGCAGCGGGAGGTCGGTGCCGTCGCCTCGCTCACCGGCGTCGAACACCCCGTCTCGGTCGCCCGTGCCGTCTGCGAGGAGACGCCGCACGTCCTGCTCGCCGGCGACGGAGGGGAGCGGTTCGCCGAGAGCGTCGGCGTCGAGACGGACGTCGACCTGACGACCGAGGCGACCCGCGAGCGGTTCGCGGCCGCCGACCCGCCACGGGAACCCGGCGGACAGGTCGCGTGGGTCCGCGACCACTTCGGCGACGACGCGGGCGGGGCGGACCCCACCGTCGGAACGGGGACGAGCGACCACGACACCGTCGGGGTCGTCGCGGGCGACGGCGAGCGGTTCGCGGCGGCGACGTCGACCGGCGGACGGTGGTTCGCGCTCGCGGGGCGCGTGGGCGACGTCCCCCAGGTCGGGTCCGGCTTCTACTGTTCGCCCGCCGGCGGCGCCTCGGCGACCGGTGCGGGGGAGGACATCGCCCGGACGACGCTCGCGCGTCGCGCCGTCGACCGCCTCGACGACGGCGACGACCCGCAGGCGGCGGCGGAGTGGGCGCTCGATCGGTTCGAGCGGGAGACCGGGTCGACGGCGGGCCTCGTCGTGCTCTCGGCGGGCGGCGTCGGCAGCGCGTACAACAGCGAGGCGATGCAGACGGCCGTCGCCGAGCGGTGAGCGGGAAGCAGTGACGGGGGCAGGGAGCGGTGACGGAGAACGGGAAGCGGTGACGGTGAACGGAGAGTCTCGAACGGCGAGCAGTGAACGGAGAGCGCCGACTCGGCCACGCCCGCGTCCGGTCACAACCGCCGCTCGGTCGCCCGGGACATGATTTCGGCCTCGGCTTTCCGGAGATGTTCGGCGGCCGTCGCGGTCGAACAGTCGAGCACCTCGGCGACGTCCGCGACCGACCCCTCCCGACGCGCCCCGTAGTAGCCGACGTCGACGGCGGCGTCGACCGCCGCACGTTGCCGCGCCGTCAATCGGAGCATCGGGTCGACGGCGCCAGCGTCGTACGGCCGGACGGAGCGCACGTCGACGGCGACGTCCGCCGGCGTCTCCGAGACGGCCGCCTGCACCGCCTCGGCGGTGCCGACGAGGGTGAGCGTCATCGACCGGTCGCCGTGGTACGTCACGGGCGGGACGACCACGAGACTCTCACCCCGGTACGTCGCCAGGAGCTCCCGGTCGGCCTCCCGCAGGTCGTCGCGGACGTAGACGTAGAACGACCCCTCCTCGCGGACCGACACCTCGGACTCGACGACCGACTCGACCGACGCGAGCGCGTCCGCGTACGCGTCCGGTCGCTCCCCCGCCACGTGGAATATCATCGAGATCGTCCCGTCGCCGCTGGCGTTCCAGTGCAACAGGTGGCTCCGGGAGAACGACTCGTGACGGCAGACGAACGCGTGCATCGGGTGAATCGTCGTCTCGTCCAGGGTGAGGCGGAGCCGGAGGGTCTTCATCGTCCGGACGTGTCGCGGGCGGATAATAAACGGCCTCACTCGTGTGGCAGAACGGCCAGGATCGACCCACGCGAACGACCGGATGCCCTGCTGGAGACCCCCCGACCATGGCCGACGCATCCCCCGCTCTCGACCGCCGGACAGCCGACGCGACACCCGCCGAAGACGCCGACGACCTCGAAGCACTCGTTCGGGAGCACGTCGTCACGCGCGACGACCATCTGAACGCGCCCGGCTTCGAGATCCGTCCCGACGCCGTCCAGGACGTGCTCTCGACGCTCCGGGACGAAGCAGGCTTCGACCACCTCTCGTGCGTCACGGCTCAGGAGTACGAGGACCGCTACGAGACCATCTACCACCTGACCTCGTACGACGACCGGACGCGCGAGGCGAGCGTCGTCGTCCCGACCGCGAAGGACGCCCCGAAGAGTCAGACGGCCGAGCCGGTGTTTCGGACGGCCGACTGGCACGAGCGCGAGGCGT
>NZ_JBEPXO010000030.1:28439-38058 GCF_041641895.1 Salinigranum sp.
CGAGTACGAGGGCCACCCCGACCTGCGTCGCATCCTCCTGCCCGAGACCTGGCAGGGCCATCCGCTCGGCCTCGACTACGACCAGGACCGCCCACAGATCGTCCCGTACGTCGAGAACCGGAACCCCATCGAGGCCGACGCAGAGAGCGAGGACGGCGAGACGATGCTCATCAACGTCGGTCCGCACCACCCGGCGACCCACGGCGTCCTCCACGTCGAGGCGACGCTCAGTGGCGAGCAGGTGGTCGACCTCGAACCGGACCTCGGCTACATCCACCGCTGTGAGGAGCAGATGTGCCAGCAGGGGACCTACCGCTACCAGATCATGCCGTACCCCGACCGCTGGGACTGGAGCGGCGCGGGCCTGCTCAACGAGTGGGCGTACGCGCGAGTAGCCGAGGAGATGGCTGACGTCGAGGTGCCCGAGTACGCTCAGGTCGTCCGGACGATGAGCGCGGAACTCTCGCGGATCCTCGCACACCTGCTCGCCGTCGGGACCTACGCGCTGGACGTCGTCGGCGAGTTCACGGCCACGTTCATGTACGCCATCCGTGACCGCGAGAGGGTCCAGTCGATACTCGAAGACCTCACGGGTCAGCGGCTGATGTTCAACTACTTTCGGTTAGGGGGAGTGGTCTGGGACCTCCCCGAACCCCGCGAGACGTTCTTCGAGGAGGTTCGGGACCTCACAGACCACCTCGTCACGTCGCTCTCGGAGTACCACGACCTCCTGACGGCGAACGAGATCATCCAGCTTCGGACCGTCGACGTCGGCGTCCTCCCGCCGGAAGTCGCCAAATCGTACGGAGTCACCGGCCCCGTGGCTCGTGGGTCGGGCGTCGACTACGACCTCCGCCGCGACGACCCCTACGGCTACTACGACCGGCTGGACTGGGACGTCGTCACCGAGGACGGCTGTGACAACTTCTCGCGCCTGCTAGTCCGTCTACGCGAGATAGAGGAGTCGGCGAAGATCGTCGAACAGTGCGTCGACCTCCTCGAGGACTGGCCGGAGTCCGAACGGGAGATTCAGGCGAACGTACCGCGGACGATTCGGCCCGACGACGACACCGAAATCTATCGGGCCGTCGAGGGCGCGAAAGGCGAACTCGGCATCTACATGCGCGCGGACGGGACGGACAAACCCGCGCGTTTCAAGATCCGTGGGCCGTCGTTCTCGAACCTGCAGGCGCTCCCGGAGATGGCAGAGGGCGAGTACGTGGCGGACATGATCGCGTCGCTCGGCAGCCTCGACACCATCATGGGCGAAGTCGACCGCTGACGACGACGCGACGCGTCGCTCGGCAGCCTCGGGTCGAATCGGCGTATCACTCTCACTGACCACGTGGTCGGGGGGAACGAGCGGACCGTGCGACACCCGGACGCGGTGGACCACAGCCTCTCCCTCCCCAACCGGTGCGGCCGAGACGGAACTCGGCCGCGGCCCTCGCGTGTTCGCTCGCGTTCGCTCAGCTCTCACGCGCCGACCGCCACAGCGATGCGGTTGTGCGCGCCGGCACGCGGTCCCGCCGCTGATGTGACCCGCACGCGGTCTACAGTCGGCTCAGCGGTCGTCGGTGAACACGTCCGAGAAGTCGACGCTCGACTCGCGGCCGGCGTCGGCGTTCGACTGGAAGACGGTCGCGGGGTCCTCGGCGGGAACTGCCGCCCGCGCCCGCTCCATGAGTCGCTGGTGGCTGCTACGCACCGGGTCGTCCGCGCCCGGCCGGACCTGCTCGTAGCGCCCGTTGGCGTCCATGACCCACCGCTTGCGGTTGTCCTCGCGCGCGGCGTCGAGGACGAACTGCAGTTCCGCGCGGAGGTCGGGGTCCTCGACGGGGGTGACGGCCTCGACGCGGCGGTCGAGGTTGCGCGTCATCCAGTCCGCACTCCCGATGTAGTACTCGGGGTCGCCGTCGTTGTAGAAGTAGAAGACCCGCGAGTGTTCGAGGAACCGTCCCACGACGGAGAAGACGTCGACCGTCTCGCTCACGCCCTCGATGCCCGGGCGGAGGCGACAGATGCCACGCACGACGAGGTCGATGTCGACGCCGGCCATCGACGCACGGTAGAGCTCTTCAACCATCTCGGGGTCTTCCAGGGAGTTCATCTTCACGACGATTTCCGCGTCCTTCCCCTGGCGGGCGTGGTCGGCCTCGCGGCGGACGAGGCGGGTGAACTCCCGGCGCATGTTCTCCGGCGCGACCAGCAGTTTCCGGTACGACTCGTGCAGCGAGTGGCCGGTGAAGAAGTTGAACAGTTTCACCAGGTCCTGGCCGACGTCGCGGTCCGACGTCAGGAGGCCGAGGTCGGTGTAGGTCTTGGCCGTCTCGGAGTGGTAGTTCCCCGTCGCGACGTGCGAGTACAACTGCACGCCGTCGTCCTCCTCGCGCACGACGAGCGCCGTCTTCGAGTGCGTCTTGAGACCGATGGTCCCGTAGGCGACGTGGATGCCCTCCTCTTCGAGCCGTTTGACCCACCGGAGGTTGTTCTCCTCGTCGAACCGGGCTTTGAGTTCGACCATCACGGCGACCTGTTTGCCGTTCTTCGCCGCCTCGATGAGGCTCTCGATGACCTTCGAGTCCGACGCGGTGCGGTAGATGGCCGCCTTGATGGCGAGGACGTCCGGGTCCGAGGCGGCGGCGTCGAGGAACGACTGGACGGTGGTGGAGAAGGAGTGGTACGGGTGGTGGACGAGCACGTCCTTCCGGCTGATCTCGGCGAACAGTTCGTCGGGGTCGTCGGGGTCGACACCTGCGAACCGCGGGTGGACCTGCGGCGACCAGGGGTCCAGTTTCAGCTCGGGACGGTCCAGTTCCGTGAGCGAGAACAGGACGGTGTAGTCGAGCAGGCCGTCGAGCGTGAACACCTCGCGTTCGGAGACGCCGAGTTGCTCGACGAGGAGTTCGCGGACCCGGTCGGGCGTGTCGGCGGACACCTCCAGGCGGACCACCGTCGCGAACCGCCGCTGGCGGAGCACGTCCTCGATTACGCCGATGAGCCCCTCGGCGACCTCCTCGTTCCGCCGCACCTCGGCGTTACGGGTCACCCGGAAGAGCGAGGCGTCGAGCACCTCCACGTTGGGGAAGAGGCGGTCGAGGTTCGCCTCGATGACGTGTTCGAGGCGGACGTACCGGGTGCCGTCGCCGACGTCGACGAGGCGCGGGCGGTTCCGGGGAATCTTCACCCGGGAGAACTTCACGTCGGAGCCGTCGCTCGTGAGCACCGCGAGCGAGAGCGAGAGGTTCGAGATGAACGGGAACGGGTGGGCGGGGTCGAACGTCAACGGCGTCAGCGTCGGGAGGACGTTCTGCTCGAAGTAGTCGGCGAGGTCGGCCTGCTCGCCCGACGAGAGGTCGTCCCAGTCGACGAGGTGGACGCCCTCGGCGGCCAGCGCCGCCCGCACCGCGTCGTAGCAGTGTGCCTGTCGCGCGAGGAGCGCGCGCGACTCCTCTAAGACGACCTCCCACTGTTCCTCGGGCCTCCGACCGTCGGGCGTCAGTTCCGTCACGCCGGCGTCCATCTGCTGTTTCAGGCCGCCGACCCGCTTCATGAAGAACTCGTCCATGTTGCGAGTGACGATGGCGAGGAACTTCGCGCGCTCCAGGAGGGGGTTGCGCTCGTCGAGGGCCTCGTAGAGGACGCGCCGCTGGAAGGCGAGTTCGGAGAGTTCGCGGTTGAGATAGAGGGCGGGGTCGTCGAGGTCGACCGCCTCGGGGTCGACGTCGAGCGACGTGTCGGGGAAGACGTCGACGGCGACGTCGGGACCGGAGTCGGAGTCGTGGGCCGCCTCCGGGTCGTCCGCGTCGCCCGACGACACCGCGGCGTCGGACAGTTCCTCCTGTGACATCGTCCTCTCTACGCCGTCGTCGGACTTGAGTTCACGGGGCGACGGGCACCCGCGGCGTGACGAACTTCGACGCGGGGCGGTGCTGGACGGTCCGGTCGGTCTCCAGCTCGAAGACCGTCTCGTCGTACCAGCTGTACGCCGTCAGCGACCCGCCGTAGACACAGCCGGTGTCGAGCCCGACGGCGTGGTTGCGGAGGACGGGGTCGGCGATGGGTGTGTGGCCGAAGAACACCGTCTGCGGACCGTCGTGTTTCTCCCACCAGAAGGGCCGCTCGTACCCGCTGGAGAGCGACCGCATCTCCAGGAAGTCGTCGACGTCGTGCTCGTCGAACGGCTTGCGCGGGTCGACGCCGCCGTGGACGACGAGCGCGTCCTCGAAGGAGATGGCGACGGGCAGCGAGCGAATCCACGCGAGATCCTCGTGGGTGAGTTCGGGCAGTTCCTTCGTCCCGCGGAGCAGTTTCTCCTCATTGTTGCCGCGGATGGTCACCATGTTGTCGTGGGCGCGGACGAAGTCGACGACGCCCTTGCTGTCGGGTCCCTTGCGGACGAGGTCACCGACGAAGACGAACAGGTCGTCGTCGGAGGGGCCGATACGGTCGACGAGCGTCTCCAGTTCGCGGAGACAGCCGTGGACGTCACCGACGACGTAGATGTCGTCCCACTCGCTCGCGTCGATTCGCTGGTGTTGCGCCTCGACGCTGTGGTTGAACTGTGGGGGAGTCATAGAGGGGGTGCGTGTGAGACACCTATGCGGAAACCATCTAAAGCATTGCTAAGTTAACTATATAGTCAAACGATGCCACGGTGACGGCCCCCAGGGCGTGGAGCGATTCTCACGCCGTCTCGGTCTACGTATGGTGTGCGCGAGCGCCTCCGTGGACGGACCGACGAGCGGCACGGGTGACCCGTCCGGGACCGTCGCGTGCCCCCTGCGTGGCGGGTGTGGGCGGTGTTCGGTCGCGTGCAGGACGGCACGCAGTCGGGGCCGGGGGCGTCGACTGTGCGTCTCTCGGGACGCCGACCGGTCGGCGCGCCCAGCCCCGCAACCTCTTTCCTTCCCTCCCTCAAACCGGAGGCCATGAGTATCGGACCCCTCGACGACGAGACCGTCGAGAAGTACCGCGAGGCGGGACGGGTGTTGAAGACGGTGATGGACGAGACGCGCGAACTGGTCGAACCGGGGGCGACCCACCTCGAGGTGGCCGAGCACGCCGAGTCGCGCATCGCCGACCTCGCCGACGGCTGTGCCTTCCCGGTGAACATCTCGGTGGACGAGGAGGCATCGCACTCGACGCCCGCCCGCGACGACGACACCGAGTTCGGCGAGGACCTCGTCTGTCTCGACATCGGCGTCCACGTCGACGGCTACATCGCCGACGCGGCCGTCACGGTCGACCTCGCGGGCGAGGACCAGTTGACCGAGGCCGCGGAGCAGGCGCTCGACGCGGCGCTCGACGAAATCGGCCCGGGCGTGGAGACGGGCGTCGTGGGGCAGGCAATCGAGGACGTCATCCGCGGCTACGGCTTCACGCCCGTGTTGAACCTCTCGGGCCACGGCGTCCAACAGTACGACGCCCACACCGGCCCGAACATCCCGAACCGGGGGACCGAGCGGGGCGTCGAACTCAAGGTGGGTGACGTCGTCGCCGTCGAACCGTTCGCCACCGACGGGCGCGGGAAGGTGAGCGAGGGGTCGAAAGAGGAGATATACAGCCTCGAGCACGAGCGGTCGGTCCGCAACCGACAGGCCCGCGAGGTGCTCGAACACGTCACCGAACACTATCGGACGCTCCCGTTCGCGGCACGGTGGGTCGACGTACCGCGCGCGGAGATGGCCATCTCGCGGCTGTCGCGACAGGGCGTCCTCCACGGCTACCCCGTCCTCAAAGAGGAGGACGGCCGAATGGTGAGTCAGGCCGAGCACACGGTCATCGTCACCGAGGACGGCTGTGAGATAACGACCGCGTAGCTCGACGCTGGCGGACCGTGGTGCGTCCGAAAGAAAGTGAGAACGCCTGCCCCAGTTAGGCGTCGTTCATCCGCTGTGCGGAGGTGGTCCCACACTCGAAGCAGGTGGACACGCGATACGGCTCGCGCGAGTACTCCGCGTTCTCCGGCTTCGAACTCTCCGTCCGAAGCTCGACCTGCACCTGGTGGAGCGTTTCCCGCTCACACTCCTCGCAGGGTTCGGTCATGCCGTCTGTGTCTGATGGTCGCGTAGCCATCGAAGCCCCCTAAGGATTCATCAACCATTAATTTACTTCATACTCTCTGGATAAATCATACATCTCTCTCGCTGATTCAGCCAGGGGTGACAGTCGGCCCGGACGGACAGGACTAAACGACCTCCCCCGCTCCCGGGCGTATGGACCAGCTCTTCGCACCGTGGCGCATCGAGTGGGTCGAACGGGACGGGGACGACGGCGACGAGTGTCCGTTCTGTGCGCTCCCGGACCGGGGCGAGGACGCGGAGACGAACGTCGTGGCCCGCTCGGAACACGCGTTCGTCCTCCTCAACAACTACCCGTACAACCCGGGCCACGTGATGGTCATCCCGTACCACCACACCGGGGAGTACGGCGCGCTGTCCGACGCCGAACTGCTCGACCACGCCCGACTGAAGGCGCGGACGTTCGACGCGCTGGAGACGGCGCTGTCCCCCGACGCGTTCAACGCGGGGTTGAACCTCGGCGGCCCCGCTGGCGGGTCAATCGAGGACCACCTCCACACCCACGTCGTGCCGCGGTGGACCGGCGACACGAACTTCATGCCCGTCGTCTCGGACACGTCGGTCATCGTCGAGGCCATCGAGGACACCTACGAGCGCGTCCACGAGGCGTTCGCCGCACAACCGGGCGCGACGGTGGCCGACAGCGGCGCGGTTCGGCTCAGGCTCGACTGACACCACCGCACAGCGTCGTCGTCGGGCGAAGCGTCTTTGACCCTCTCGGTCCAACCACGGTCGATGGACCGGTCGGACGCGGTACGGCGGGTCGGGGTAGTCATCCTCGTGGTGAACGTCGCGCTCGTGGTCGCCAAGGGCGGCGTCTGGTACCTCACGGGTAGCCTCGCGGTCGGGTCCGAGGCCGTCAACAGCCTCGCGGACGTCGTCTACAGCGTCGTCATCGTCGCGGGACTGTACCTCACGACCCAGCCGCCGGACTTCGAGCATCCGCACGGCCACGAGCGCATCGAACCGTTCGTCTCACTCGTCATCGCGCTCGGTGTCTTCGCCGCCGGCTTCGCCGTCCTGTGGCAGGCCGCGTCGTCGGTGCTGTCGGGCGACTACGGCGGCCTCGCAGGGTCGCTCGGCCTCGCCGTCCTCGGCGCGAGCGCCGTCGTGAAGTTCGGCCTCTACCGCTACTGCCTCCGGAAGAGTGAGTCGTACCACTCCCCGGCGCTAGAGGCGACGGCGCTCGACAACCGGAACGACATCCTCACCGCGGGCGCGGCGTTCGTCGGCGTCGTCGGGGCCTCGATGGGCGTGCCGATGCTCGACCCCGTCGCGGCGGGCGTCGTCTCCCTCGGCATCCTGTACACGGGGTACGAAATCGTCCGCGACAACGTCAACTACCTCGTGGGTGCCGCTCCGCCCGAGGCGCTCCGCATCGAAATCCTCCGCCGGGCCTTCGACCATCCCGACGTGCGGGGCGCCCACGACGTCGTCGCCCACTACGTCGGTCCCGAAATCGACGTCAGCCTCCACATCGAAGTGGAAGGCGACATGACGCTCCTCGAAGCGCACGACATCGAGACGGAGGTCATCGAGTCCATCCGGTCGCTCCCGCAGGTCGACGACGTCTTCGTCCACGTCGACCCGAAAGAACTGGGCGAGTGGAAGGAGGACGAGACGACGGACCTCCTCTCCCGGGAGTTCGGCGGCGAGGGGGAGACGGAGTCGGGACTCGGCGCGTCCGGGGCGACGTCGTCGGCCTCGACGAGCCCCAACGGCGACACCAGCGGCCAGTAACGCTTTCTCTCACCGGGACGGCCCTCCGGTGTGCATCCGTGGTTTCGAACGCTCACCGAGGAGGTGCGTGACAGACCGCTCCCCGTCGAGGGGACGGTCCCGGACTGGCTCGACGGGGCACTCGTCCGCAACGGCCCGGCGCACTTCGAGACGGCCGAGGGTCGGGTGAACCACTGGTTCGACGGCCTCGCCATGCTCCGTCGGTTCGGGTTCGACGACGGTGCGGTCCGCTACACGAACCGGTTCCTGCGGACGGAGGCGTACCGCTCGCGGACGAACGGGGACGTCGACGCGACGGAGTTCGGGACGGGACCGACGTCGCTCCGGCGGCGACTCGAGTCACTCCTCGTCCCGACGGCGACTGACAACGCGAACGTCACCGTGGCGCGACTCGGCGGTCGAACGGTCGCGCTCACCGAGACCCCCCGGATGGTCGTCTTCGACCCCGAGACGCTGCTCACGTTCGGGACGCGGCAGTTCGACGACGAGGTCCCGGGGCAGTGGACGGCGGCCCACGTCGAACACGACGGCGAGCGGGGCGAGTCGGTCGGACTGACCGTCCGGTTCGGGCGGACGTCGTCGTACCACGTCTATCGGCTTCCGGACGGGGCGCGAGAGCGAATCGAACTCGCCCGACTGCAGGTCGGCGAACCCGCGTACGTCCACAGCGTCGGCCTCACCGACCGGTACGTCGTCCTCCCGGAGGTGCCGTTCACCGCGGACCCGCGCCGGTTCCTCCGCCCCGGCATCGACTCGTTCGTCGATGCCTTCGCGTGGCACCCCGAGCGACCGACGCGCGTCCACCTCGTCGACCGTGACGACGGCTCGGTGTCGAGCGTCGACGCCTCGCCGTTCTTCTTCTTCCACACGGTGAACGCGTTCGACGACGGCGAGAGCGTGGTGCTCGACCTCGTGAGCTTCCCCGACGCGTCGGTCGTCGAGGGGCTCTCGTTCGACCGGGTCGAGCGGGGTGTCCGGGAGGCCACCGGGGCGCTCAGACGCGTCCGGATTCCCGTCGACGGTGGACGGGTGAGCGACCGGACGCTCGCGTCGAACGTCGCGCTTCCCCGGACGTCGCCGACGGTTCGCCGCCGCCCGTACCGCTACGCGTACGCCCAGCGGACCGGAGAGGGGGAGTTCACGGGGCTGGCGAGGGTCGACGTCGAACGGGCAGCGGAGCGAGTGTGGAGCGAGCGGGGCTGTTTCGCCGGCGAACCGGTGTTCGTGCCGCGTGAGACGGCACGGCGGGAGCGCGACGGGGAGGCGGACGGTGTCGTCTGCTCGGTCGTGCTCGACCGCGACGCCGAGCGGTCGTTCCTCCTGCTCCTGGACGGCGAGACGTTCGAGGAGGTCGGGCGCGCGTGGCTCCCGCACGCGCTCCCGCTCGGCTTCCACGGCGAGTACTTCGGCTGAACGCTCAGTCGCAGCAGTCCGGACCGACGGGCGGCGAGAGGTGTGCGCAGGTACCGCCGTCACAGGGGACGACGCGCGCTCGGTCGTCGATGGTCGACAGCGCCGCGGCGACCGCACGCCCCGCGTCGGTGAGCGCGTACCACGTCGTCGGCGGGGACGTCGCCTCGACCCGTCGCGAGACGAGGCCCCGACACGACAGGGCGTCGAGGCGACGCGAGAGAGTCGACGACGTCACGCCCAGTTCTCGGCGGAGCGCGGAGAACCGTCTGTCGCCGGCGTCGAGGGCGAACAGCACGTGCGGGGCGTACTTCGCGCCGAGAACGTCGGCGAGGTCGTGCCACGCGGCCTGACGGTCGGTGTCGAGCGTCACGTCGTCGGGTTCG
>NZ_JBEPXO010000031.1:0-36988 GCF_041641895.1 Salinigranum sp.
ACGCGGCGACGGCAGTCGGCGCGACGCTCGCGACCCGGTTCGGTTCGCTCGCCGGCCGGGACGAGCGCGTCGACACGTCGCTCCACACCGCCCTGTGGGCGCTCGCGCTCACCATGGCGCTGGCGCTCCTGGCCGCGGCACTCGCGTGACCCCAGAGACATGATCCACAACATACTCACCATGCTGTTCACCGACAACTCGACCCCAGACTACGACCGCCTCGTGACCATGCTCCGCGACCGATTCGGCGACGACCTCCGCTGGGTGGCGTCGTTCGAGTCCGAGCGGTACGACTACACCGTCCACCACATCCGGCCGGACCTGAAGACCGAACTGTCGAGCCACGAGTTCGACGTCCTCGTCCACCGCTCCATCGCGCTGTTCCGCCGGCCGTACATCGAGGAGGTCTACACCCACCTCGGCTCCGCCCGGACGCTCGTCGTCGAACACGACCGGGCGACGGCCGTCCACATCTACCTCTCGGAGACCGAGGGCGTCATCATCAAAATCGCCGCCGGCAACGACGTCTCGCTCCCGAGTTTCCCCGACGACTGTCTCGCCGCGCTGTTCCCCGAGGAGGACGAACAGACCGAGACGGCCCCGTGACGGTCGGCATCTGTTCGACCGTCGCACCGCACTCCGCCGCGCTCACCCGATAGCTGACCCCGCCGCGGCGACGCCGCCGAGACTGCTCTCTCTCTCCGACCGCCGCCTCACGAGCGACGTCCGACGACACCGACCGCCCCTGTGAGTCCGACGACGCCGACAGCCACTCGTCCGACCCGCACCCCGTCCGTCACACTGGTGTCGTCTCGTCGTCCCCGCGCCGGGCGACAGAGAGACGTTCTCGCCCGAGCGCCGGATGGCCATCGCCGCGTACGACTAGACTGTTCTCGAAGCCAGCGACACCGACGGCGGTGAGAATCGAACGACGACGCCGGGGCTGGTGTGTCGAGTGACGTCGACGGCTTCGACGACGTCGACGACCAGTGCGGCGCTGACGACGCCGACGAGTCGAGCGACCCTGACGACCCGGCCGGACACGGGTAACGCGGACGTCGTCGCACGCCGTGTCGGAGAAGAGTGGGTTCGCGCCGCCGTTCGGCTCAGTTCCCAGTCGGCTCGCAGGTGAACGCGTCGAGCTGGTTCTGCAGGTCCCCGGTCTGGCTGGTGAGGTCGTCGAGCTGTGACCGGACGTCGGAGATGGTCGACGCCCTGGTCTCGGCGCGGTCCGCGAGCGACTCGCTCTGCTCGGCGACCGACCGTGCCTGGTCGGCGACCCGCGTGATGGCGTCGACGACCTCCTCGGTCGTCCGCGCCCCGTCGTCCGTCGCGGCGGCGACTTCCGTCACAGACACGTCGACGCCCTCGACGGTCGTGCTCAGGTCGGTGAACGCCGCTCCGGCGTCGGCCGTGGTCTCCTTGCCGGTCTCGATCTGCGCCTTGGTCTGCTCCATCTCGCGCTGGACGCGTTTGACGTCCTCGATGGTGTCGCCGATGGTGAGACTGATGGCCGCCGAGTGGTCCTGGGTCTCGTCGGCGAGCGACTTCACCTCGTCGGCGACGACGGCGAACCCCTCACTGTCGTTGACCGCCCGCGCCGCCTCGATGTTGGCGTTGAGCGCGAGCGTGTTCGTCTGTTCGGCGATGGACTCGATGAGGTCGGTGCTCTCGGACACCTCGTCCATCCGGGTGTCGAGCGAGTCGACCAGCGCGGCGAGTTCGCCGACGCTCCGTTCGATGTGCTCGATGGCCTCGACCGCCGCCTCGGCGGTGTCGGTTCCCGCGTCGGCGGCGTCCGCGGCCGTGCCGGCCTCGTTCGACACCTGGTCGGCGTTGGCGGCGATCTCCTCGATGGTCGCCGAGAGGTTGCTCAGTTCGCCGGTCGTGGACTCGAGGTTGCTCGCCTGGTTCCTGACGTCGGTCGCGAACGCACGGACGTCGGACGCGAGTTGCTGCTGTGCCTGTTCGAGCGTCTCGGCGTCGTCGTGAACCGACCGCGTCGTCCGTTCGACGCTGGTCGCGAACTCCCGGAGGTCGACGATGGTCGCGGAGAGTTCCCGCTTCATCGCCACGAACGCGTCGCTGATAGCCGCGATGGCCTCGATGTCAGTCTGCCGCGGCGGTTCGGCCGTGAAGTCGCCCTTCGAGACGGCCTCCATCGCCGTGGCGAGTTCGTCGGCTTGCACGACCAGTTGCCTGTTCAGTTCTTCGACCTCCGCCTTCGCCTCCTCGCTGTCCTTGACGTTCTGTATCTGCTGTCTCGTCTCCTCCCGAGAGCGCTCGATGGAGAGCCAGTTCGACACCAGCGCCGCACAGAGGCCGAGGAGGAAGACGGCGTGGACGAAGCCCCACCCCATCGGGTTCGCGACGGCGGCGGGGTGGTTGTACACGGCCTCCGGGTTCGTCATCCCGAAGAGACTGTGCTCGATGGCGACGAACGCGATGCCGACGGCGAACGGCAGGTAATCCTCGTAGCTGGCGATGACGCCCGCGACGACGAAGAAGTGGAAGTGTGCCTCGATGAACCCCCCGGAGAAGTAGACGAGGACGGCCGAACTCGTCATCAGCCCCACCGCGGCGACGGCCGCACGGACCCGTCGAGGCAGTCCGGGCCACCACGCGACTCCCGCGAGCGCGGCGACGATTCCGACGCCGCCGACGGCGTGTTCGAGTGGGACGGCCGTGAACTCGGCTCCGGTGACGTACGGGTCGGTGCCGGTGAACGTCCCGAGCGCGAAGAGGAACGGCACGTGCGCCAGGAGGAGTAAGAGGATGTTGCGGTGGCGCTTCTCCCACGCTTCCTGTGGTAGCGACTCTCCCCGTGGGACGTACTTGACGACGTCCGCGAGAGTGTGCCGCAAACTCCGGTCGTCTTCCGTTCGACCCAGAGCGTCCGGTGTACTCGTTGCCATACGGTTCGTATCTTCTATCAACATGAAAGCGGTTACGTCCCCCGTATCAGCTACGATAACGCCGAATAAAGACGATTTTACCGACACACCGCTCACCGACTGTCGCCTCGGAGCCGTCTCTCTCGGATACTGTTCTCATACTCGGGAACTGGCATCCACCGTTCGTACGGTACGTTCTCCGAAGACGAGACACGAACTTCGCTGGGGGAATACCTCAGAGGCGTATTCACTTCACTAGCGGATGCTGCTCGCAGCGACGCCGCGTTTCCCGTATTGCCGCAGTGGACGCTGTCGGGAGCGAACCGTGTGGTGTCGTGAGACTCGAACCGCCCTGACGTCGTCGCCCGTGACTGTGACGGTGCTGGGTCCCGTTCGGTTCCGTCATCGCTGTCGAACTCGCCGGGGGCCGAACGGTCCGACGCGAGGGGGGAGACGGTTTGCCGACGGCCGTCTCGACGTGGACGTCTCCTCCGGCCGCCTCGACGACTCCGGCACGCCTGGAGGGCGAACCCACCAGAACGGGTTGCCTGACCCCGCTGGTTACTACACCGCCACCCTACGTCGATTATAGGCGAACGCAGGACGGCGGCGACCCCGTGATGCGACTGGTTCAAATCAACTGTCGAACGCGAGAGACGATGGATAAACACCCTCTCGCTGTCGTGTAAAAGCCAACGGTGAAACACGAGAACGGACCCGACGCGGATTCGATACGAGTCGAGACAAATCTCGTTCACACCTAAACTCCACAAAACGGACCCGACGGGATTCCCACGAGCGAAGCGAGTGGGAAGTCGTCGAGGGAGTGAGCGAAGCGAACGGACCCGACGGGAATCCGTCATACCGTATGACGAAGCTGAATTAATCGCCGCGCTGTCCGGCGATTACGAATCCAGAGTTAGGTCGTGGTTGACTCCGATTTGCATCGACTCAGAGCCATGGCACTCGAACCACTCCGACCCGACGAAGCCGTCGAACTGTACCTCGAAGACCGCAAGAGCGAACTAGCGAAGGCAACCCAGTACGCCCACTCGTCTCGGCTCGGCCATTTCATTCGCTGGTGTGACGAACAGGAAGTCGACAATCTGAACGAGCTGACCGGACGGACGCTGCACCGGTACCGTCTCTGGAGACGGGCAGACGGCGACCTCGCACCTCCTTCTGAGAAATCGCAGATGGACACCTTACGAGTGTTCATCCGCTGGTGTGGGACCATCGATGCTGTCCCGACTGACCTCTGGTCGAAAGTCGTCTCGCCGAGTTTGGCCAACGGGGAGAACTCTCGTGATGTGATGTTGGACACGGAGGTCGCTGACGGAATTCTTGAGTATCTCTCTACGTACGAATATGCCTCTGAACGCCACGTTACTTTCTCTTGATTTGGCACGCTCTGCTCAGGAGAGGGGCGATTCGCGCGTTGGATGTAGACGACTACGACCCGCAGGAGATGTCGCTGGATGTCCGGCACCGCCCAGAGATGGAGACTCCAATCAAGAACAAATTCAATGGTGAACGTTTCATTGCGCTTTCAGCGGAGACGTGTTCGGTGTTGGACGCGTGGCTTGCCGACCGGCGACCTGACACAGTCGACGAGTATGGTCGTACCCCCTTGCTTTCTACTGCGCAGGGCCGAGCGCATCTCACCACGATACAGGCCTACGTGTACTCGATAACGCGCCCTTGCGTGTTCACGGACTGCCCCCACGATCGAGACGTGTCCGAGTGTAGGGCAGCAAGTGACCGAAGTCAAGCGTTCGGATGCCCATCCTCAGTGTCACCGCACGCCGTTCGTCGCGGGGCCATCACCCACTGGCTGAATTCCGATGTTCCCGAACCGGTCGTCAGCGCGAGAGCGAATGTCTCGACAGCGGTTCTGGACGAACACTACGACCGCCGCACCGAGCGTGACAAGATGGAACAACGGAGACGATACTTGAATCAGGTGTAACCCTTCGTCTCGGGATGCACCGTTCGTTAGGATGGTGTTCAAATGACGTGAACATCACCGTCGCCGTCGACGATGTCGTCGCGTCGTAACGCGAGTACTGACTCGTCGTACCCTTGTTGTTCGACCGCTCGTTCGATTGCCGCCGCAGCGATTCGGTCGTCGGTAAGAATAGCCACCCGTGGGTTCCCCTCACGCAACAATTCGATTGCCAGCCCCGCGAACACCGTATCGGCTTTCTCGACCCGATGTTCTTCCTTCCCCGTCTGACGCGCAATCTCACGGCGAACGAAATCCATCGCTGCGACTGCATCGGGGTCCGTCGGGGATGGCGGATCGATGAGTTCTGCCCACCCGTCGTCTACTGCCCTTTCCACCCGGTCGGCGATATGCATCGTACTCAGTTCCTGTTTGACTCGCTGTGGAACCAGTAGCGTGAGTTGTCTACGCTCAGCAAACTCTCGAAGCTTCTGGAACTTCGGATGGTTTACCCCACCGACAGCGACGAACAGGTTCGTATCGACGAGGATGGCGTCCTCGGGACCGAGTTCGTCACTCTCCATCGAAGACTAATGCGTCCGGATCGCACGAGATTAGCTGTTCGAAGTACGGGTCGTGTTCTCGGCCTGCCTTGAGAACCGGGCGGAGCGCGTAGATGATGGCCATCCCCTCAGCAGGCTGGACACCCATCTCCGTCGCGGCCATTCGCTGCGTGAGTTCCCCCGCGTAGTACTTCCCTGCCGTTTGGACCGCAGCTGTGAGTTTACTCACTCCATGCCGGTTGTGGAAGTACGCGGCATCGTCGTCGAATTCCGTGAGGGCCACGGCGTGAATCAGCGTCGGCGTGATTGAGACGTCACGCCCGTCGACGAACGCGAACGGAGTCGCTGTAAGTTGATACGGGCGCGTCGATTCGTCGCGGTCGACGACACCCAGCCGTTCCAGTCGTTCGACATCGTCGTACGCAGTTGCACGAGCGACCTCTAGTTCGTTGATGAGTTCCTGAATCGTCGTCGGGCCGTAGTAGCAGAGGTACACGTACTCGCGGGCGAGACGAGGAGTCTGGAGCAATGTCGTGGCCGCGAGCAAGCCGTTGAGGTCATCCAGTGACCGCGGACTGGTTTCCTCGGTTGGGGGCGTGCCACCGTGGTCGGTGAGTGTGGGCATACTTGTGATACGAAATCTATGTATTTTAGATTTTTGCCGTCTCAGAATGCAAATTCGTCTTGGATATGTCTGAGTGCAAGGCCGCAACCGACCGCAGTCAGTCGTTCGCGTGTCCGTCGTCAGTGTCGCCACACGCCGTTCGTCGAGGTGCAATCACGCATTGGTTGAATTCGGACGTGCCAGAGCCGGTCGTCAGTGCGAGAGCGAACGTCTCGACAGCAGTCTTGGACGAACACTACGACCGCCGAACCGAACGCGAGAAGATGGAACAGCGGCGAACGTATCTCGACGACGTCTAACCAGTCGTCGTCTCTCTTGGATTCATTCTAACCGACTACTGCTCATATCTGTGAACGAGCGTTAATTATATTCATCACTATCTCGTGTTACTGTGTATGAAGACCTCTGACGACGAACGTGGTCCGCCCCCCTCGGATTTCTCGGAAGACTTCGGTGAACGACTCGATACTGCTCCGGCGGACGAACGAGTGTACCGAACCGCACTCGAACTCAACACCCCAACTCGTGTCGTGGAGGTTGCGGAGCGAGCAGATTGTTCGAAGAACTCGGCCCGGCGGCACCTGCGACGGCTTGTCGACATCGGCGTGTTGACGCGGGTGACGGAAAACCCAGAGACGTTCGAGCGGAACGAGTCGTACTTCGAGTGGCGACGCCTCAATCGACTCTCGAAACTGGACGACGACGAATATCGAGACCGACTCGGTGAACTGCTCTCTGAAGATGAAGCGTATCGGGAGACGTACGACGTCGAGACGCCGGACGACATCGACCCGCTGGAGTACGGAGAGTACGGCGACGCCGAAACGGTCTGGCTAGACCTGAACAACTGGGCTGCGATTCGGAGAGAGATTCGTGACCTCCGACGCTCCCGACGGGATAGCCCCGTCGACGAAGGAGTCGCCTGACGGTGAACGGCCAGCACGACCGAACACCGAATCGGGCGCTCCTCCGCGAACTCGCGTCGTTACTGACATCCGAGTCGTGGGTTGAGAACACGACGGTGTTCCCAGCGAACCGTCCTGACTCGCTCATCATCTCCCTCGAACGGCAGTACTACCCTCGCAAGTACGTCTCGGAAGCATACATCGAGGTGCAGTCGTACACGAACGGGGACTTCCACATCTCGTACGTCGAAGACCAGCACGGTGAGACGTGGCTGTGCCGATGGGACAGACACGACAGTGAGGACTACACTCGGGACCACTTTCACGCACCGCCGGGGGCCCGGCACGAGGACGGTGAGAACCGGGAGTACCCAACTGGGCTGTGGGCGGTGATTTCTCCAGTGGTTACACCGTGGGTGTACGAGCGAATGGGAGCGGTCTGGGACGAGTTCGACTCCTGAACGAATCAGCAGTCCCGTGAAGTGCGTTTGTGAGCTATTCTCCGAAACGCGTACAGGGAGGATACCGTGACGAACACAGAGTGAATTCGTCATTCGCACGGCTCGTTTCCGTATCAGGCAGCAAATTGAGCCGGTTTTACTTCCCTCAGTAGGAGAGTTCGTCATATCTCATGACGAATTCACGGTATCGTCTGATTCGATTCCGCCGCTTTCTTGCGATTAGAAGCTACGGACCCGACGGGATTCGGGACGGGTCGAGACCGTATTGAGTACACCCTTCCGCACTCTTGCGTTTTTTACAACTGGCTTCCTACCTCGTTCGTTGGTCCTCTAACCAACAACGCTAAACCGTTGGCTACACAACCAACACGTGACGGATGGAACCAACGGCTGACGAACTCGATGGGTACAGTAATGCCACGGTGTACGAGGACGGCACTGTGGTCCGCGTGTCCGTTCGTCGGACCGAGGACGAGGCGTACCCATCGGGATGGCGGTACACGTTTCACTACGGCGCACTGGTTCCCGGTCCAGATACGCTCGAAGACGGGACGATCCGCCGCTACGACAACGCCCACGAGGACACGAAAGGCCACGAACTCCACGCCGCTCCCGACCCGGAACCGGAATTCATCGAGTTCCTCGGAGTGGAGGAACTTTACGAGCGGTTCTGGAACGAGATTCCGAAACCACGGTTCGGTCCATCCGACGACACTGGTGATACCCATGACTGACAACACGAACGTACTGCTGGTCACGGTCGATAGCGAGACGAACCCCTACGAGGAGGGGCTGGAAGCGATCCAACAGCTCACGGCTGACGAGAGCATCGACCAGCCAGCAACCGTTCGATTTCCGAACGAATCCCAACTGACCGAGGTGTTCAACGAGCGCACCTACACGCTCCTGCGTGTGATCAGAGACGAGGCTCCGGAGAGCATCCGCGAAACTGCGCGGTTGGTCGGCCGAGACAAGAAGAACGTCCATCAAGAACTGACGACGCTGGAGGCGCTGGGGGTGATTCGCTTCGAGGATGTAGGACGGGCGAAGAAACCGTTGTTCCCGTACGACGAACTGATCGTGACACCGCTCGCTCGCGGTTCCGGTGACGGTGCGGCGGCAGCACCGTAACACTGCATCGAATCCTCGGTGTGGAACACGCTCGCCGTATCGTGGTGACCCCGACGGTGTTCGGATCTGAGTGCATTACTACCTACCTTGACCACGTCTCTCACGACAGGACCGCGTGGGCGTATTGAGTCCGGTACGAAACGAGACGGACTCTCAGATAGTTCGTAATCTAAGGGATATAACCCGACGTTGTCGGGCGATTAGACCAGCCACGGACCCGACGGGAATCCGTCATAGTGTATGACGAAGCTGAATTAATCGCCGCGCTGTCCGGCGATTAGGATTTCAGATTCGGATCGTGGCTCATCCCGGTTTGCACCGACACAGAGCCATGGCACTCGAACCACTCCGACCCGACGAAGCCGTTGAACTGTACCTCGAAGACCGCAAAAGCGAACTCGCGAAGGCAACCCAGTACGCCCACTCGTCTCGGCTCGGCCATTTCATTCGCTGGTGTGACGAACAGGAAGTCAACAATCTGAACGAGCTGACCGGACGGACGCTGCACCGGTACCGTCTCTGGAGACGGGCCGATGGCGACCTCGCACCTCCTTCTGAAAAATCACAGATGGACACCCTGCGAGTATTCATCCGCTGGTGCGGAACCATCGACGCTGTGCCCACAGACTTGTGGTCGAAGGTCGTCTCACCGAGTCTGGCCGATGGTGAGAATTCTCGGGACGTAATGTTAGACTCGGAAGTCGCTGATGAGATCTTGGACTACCTCTCTACGTACGAGTACGCGTCCGAACGCCACGTTACTTTCCTCCTCATATGGCACGCTCTGCTCAGGAGAGGCGCGATTCACGCACTGGACGTTGGTGACTACGATTCACAGGAGATGTCGCTGGACGTTCGCCACCGCCCGGAGACGGGGACGCCAATCAAAAACAAATTCAACGGTGAACGGTTCATCGCGCTTTCGGCGGAGACGTGTTCGGTGCTGGACGCATGGCTTGCAGACCGGCATCCTGACTCCGTTGACGAATTCGATCGGAACCCCCTCGTTTCCACTGCCCAAGGCCGAGCGCATCTCACCACGATTCAGAGCTATGTGTACTCGATGACGCGGCCATGTGGATTCACGGGCGACTGCCCGCACGACTGTGATCTTTCTGCATGTGAGGCAGCAATCGACCGGAGCCAAGCGTTCGCGTGTCCGTCGTCAGTGTCACCGCACGCAGTTCGTCGTGGTGCAATCACGCACTGGTTGAACTCGGACATACCCGAACCGGTCGTCAGCGCACGAGCGAACGTCTCCATGGCGGTTCTGGACGAACACTACGACCGCCGAACCGAGCGGGAGAAGATGGAACAACGGCGGAGGTATCTCGACCAGATCTGAACGCACCGAACGCTCCGAATACGTCTCTTACTCAGTCTCGACCAAAGTACCACGGTCGGAAAATAACTCACGCCCTCGCCGGTTGGCACGAACCAAACGGTTATACCGCTAGCCGTTTGAATACGATACATGAGCCAAGGGCGAGACGAATCGGGACGGTTCGAGGAGACCGTTACTGAGCAAGAGATCCTCAAAGTCTTCGACTACGAAGACGACCCAGTTCTCACAGCTCCCGAAGTCGCCGAGGGATTGCGAAGGTTCGGAAAACAGATCACCTCCGAGGGTATCCGTAGTCGGCTCGAACAGATGGCTGACAAAGAGTTAGTGAGCAGGAAGAAACTCGGTGCGAGAGCGGTCGGTTGGTGGGCAGAAGTGGCACCGGAACTCGATGCTGAAACCGCTGATCGAGTTGATGCCCGGAAAGAGTCTGACGAGTGGGAAGCACTGTAATCCGCAATGGCGACGGTTCTGTTGCATCCCGACGTCGAGAAGAAGCTGCAATCGCTCCCGAACGACATCGAAGACCGGATTCGGTCGAAGCTGAAGGACGCAGGGACGAATCCCGGTCGTCACCTGAAGCCGTTGAAAGGTCGAGACGAGTACTCGCTCCGGATTGGAAAACGCCGCGCGATCATCGACTGGGACAAGGAACGAGACGAACTCCGGGTGCTGGAGATCGATACCAGAGATACCGTGTATCAGTAGGGTCTGTCGATCGAAACTGGTCGCATTCGGATGCTCGTGAGCAATTGTACGTGCGAGAACGAGTGTTTCAACCGCAGTCTTAGACGAACACGACGACCGGTGGATGGAGCGCGAGAAGATGGAACAGCGTCGGACGTACGTTGACGACTTCTAACTAGTCGTCGTCTCTCTTGGTTTCATCCTGATCGACCAATGCTCATATATGCGAACGAACGTTAACTATATTGATCGGCACCTCGTGTTACTGTGTATGAACGCCTCCGACAATGAACGTGGCCCACCTTCCTCGGACTTCTCGGAAAACCTCAGTGACCGACTCGACAACGCTCCGGCAGACGAACGCGTGTACAGGACCGCGCTCGAACTCTACACGCCAACTCGTGTTGTGGAGGTTGCAGAGCGAGCAGACTGCTCGAAGAACTCGGCCCGGCGACATCTGCGACGACTCGCAGATATCGGCGTGTTGACGCGGGTGACAGACAATCCCGAGACATTCGAGCGGAACGAGTCGTACTTCGAGTGGCGGCGACTCAATCGACTCTCGGAACTGGACGACGATGAATACCGAAACCGACTCGGTGAACTGCTCTCCGAAGACGAAGCGTATCGGGAGACGTACGACGTCGAGACCCCAGGTGAGATCGATCCGCTGGAGTATGGTGAGTACGGCGACGCCGAAACGGTGTGGCTAGACCTGAACAACTGGGCCGCGATCCGCAGAGAGATTCGTGATCTCCGACGCTCTCGGCAGGACAATCCGGTCGACGAAGGAGTCGCCTGACGGTGAACGGCCAGCACGACCGAACACCGAACCGGGCGCTCCTCCGCGAACTCGCGTCGTTGCTAACGTCCGAATCGTGGGTCGAGAACACGACAGTGTTTCCGGCGAACCGACCCGACTCGATCGCCGTCTCCCTCGAACGGCAGTGCTACCCTCGAAAGTACGTCTCGGAAGCGTACATCGAGGTGCAGTCGTACACGAACGGCGACTTCCACATCTCGTACGTCGAAGACCATCACGGTGAGAGGTGGCTGTGTCGATGGGACAGACACGACAGTGAGGACTACACGCGGGACCACTTTCACGCACCGCCAGGGGCCCGACATGAAGACGGTGAGAATCGGGAGTATCCGGCTTCGTTGTGGACGGTGATCTCTCAAGTGGTTGCACCGTGGGTGTACGAGCGAATGGGAGCGGTCTGAGACGAGTTCGACTCCTGAGCGGATCAGCAGTCTCGTGAAATGCGTTCGTGAGATATTCTTCGAAACGCGTACACGGAGGAGACCGTGACGAACACGGAGTGAATTCGTCATTCGCGGGGCTCGCTTCTGTATTCGGCGGCAAATTGGACCGGTTTTACGTCCCTCAGCAGGAGAGTTCGTCATATCTCATGACGAATCCGAATTAAAATCTCGAGTCAATTCCGCCGCATTCCTGCGATTAGAAGCCACGGACCCGACGGGATTTGAACCCGCGACATCTTGGTCCGGAACCAAGCACTCTGTCCACTGAGCTACGGGCCCTCACCGGGTCGTAACCCGCAGCCACGTATAACGGTTGTCATCTCACACCTGCGCTCCGCCATCCGAGCGGGGCCGCCTCGCTCCCGACGCGAATCTATATCTCCTGACACTCTGATAACACGCGGTAGTGTGTGACGACATACCGTTCCACACGTCTGGTGCGGTGCCCACGGGGCGGGCATCACGCCGCCGCTCACCATGAGTACACACGACATCACCCTGACGGTCAACGGCACCGACCACCACCTCACCGTCGCGTCGCGGACACTCCTCGTCGACGCGCTCCGCAACGACCTCGGCTACACGGGCACCCACGTCGGGTGTGAGACCACGCGCTGTGGCGCCTGTACCGTCCTCGTCGACGGCAGCGCGCTGAAGTCCTGTAACCTCCTGGCCGTCCAGGCAGACGGCAAGCGCGTCGAGACCATCGAGGGCGTCGCCAACGGCGAATTACACCCTATTCAGCAGGCGTTCCAGACGGAGCACGGCCTCCAGTGTGGCTACTGCACGCCGGGGATGGTCGTCACCGCCCGCGCGCTCCTCGAGTCGAACCCCGACCCGTCGCGCGAGGAGATTCGCGAGGCCATCGAGGGGAACCTCTGCCGCTGTACGGGCTACCACAACATCGTCGACGCGGTGGAGTCGGCCGCCGCGACTCTGCGGGAGGACTCCGCATGAGCGAGTCGTCGGCCGAAGAGCGAGTCGCCGAGGAGGTGTTCGGTTCGAGCGTCGCTCGCCGCGAGGACGTCCCGCTCCTCACCGGCACTGGCGAGTACACCGACGACGTCGAACTCACCGGTGCACTCCACCTCGTCGTCCGCAGGAGCGACCACGCCCACGCGCGTATCAAGCACATCGACACGAGTGCGGCCGCGGCCCAGGAGGGCGTCGTCGCGGTGTTCACCGGCGCGGACGTCGAGGAGACGGGTATCCCGAACAGCATCCCGACTGCGTGGTCGCTGCCGGGTCTCGTCACCCCGCAGTACCGCATCCTCGCCGTGGACAAGGTCCGCCACCTCGGTGACGGCATCGCCGCCGTCGTCGCCGAATCCAGAGAACGGGCCCACGACGCGGCCGCCCTCGTCGAAATCGAGTACGAACCGCTCGACGCGGTCGTCGACCCGGTCGACGCCGTCTCCGGCGACTACCCACCCGTCCACGAGGAGGCCGCGGACAACGTCGCGTTCGACTTCACGCTCGGTGACGAGGCGGGCGTCGACGAGGCGTTCGCGGACGCGGCCCACACCGTCTCGGTCGACCTCCGCCAGCAGCGGGTCGTCCCGAACGCGATGGAACCCCGCGCGGCGCTGGCGGACTACGACACCCGGACGGAGGAGCTTCGCATCTGGATGACGAGCCAGAACCCCCACCTCCACCGGATGCTGCTGGCCGGGACGAGTCTTGGCCTCCCCGAGAACAAGATACAGGTCGTCGCCCCGGAGGTCGGCGGCGGCTTCGGCTCGAAGATATACCACTACCCCGACGAGGCGGTCACGGCGTGGTGTTCGATGCAACTCGGCACGCCGGTCCGGTGGCAGGCGACGCGGTCGGAGGGGTATCTCACCGACTGTCACGGCCGGGACCACGTCACGACGGCCGAGATGGCGCTTGACGCCGAGGGGGCGGTCCTGGGGATGCGCGTCGAGACCCACGCCGGCCTCGGAGCGCACCTCTCGCAGTTCGCCACCGCCACACCCTCGTACCTCTACGCGACCATCCTCTCTGGGCAGTACACCATCCCGGCCATCCACTGTCGGGTGGTCGGCGCGTTCACCAACACGACGCCGGTCGACGCCTACCGGGGTGCGGGACGGGCGGAGGGGAACTACGTCGTCGAACGGTTGCTGGACGTGGCCGCCGCCGAACTGGGGATGGACCCCGCCGACCTTCGGAGACGGAACCTCGTATCCGCCGACGCGTTCCCGTACGAGACGTGCGTCGCCGTCGTCTACGACAGCGGCGACTACGAGGAGGCGATGGACCACGCGCTCCACCTCGCGGGGTACGACGACCTCCGTGCGCGACAGGCCGAACTCCGAGACGAGGGGCGGTACCTCGGTATCGGCGTCGCCAACTTCGTCGAGAGCGCGGGACTCTCACCCTCGAAGGCAGCCGGCCAACTCGGCGCCGTCGCCGGGGGCTGGGAGAGTTCTATCGTCCGGTTCGACATGTCGGGGACCGTCACCGTCTTCGCCGGCACCGCGGACCAGGGTCAGGGACACCGGACGACGTACGCACAGATCGTCGCCGGCGAACTCGGCGTCGACGTCGACAGCGTCCAAGTCGTCGAGGGCGACACCGACCAAATCCCGCAGGGGATGGGGACGTACGGCAGTCGGAGCGCCCCCGTCGGTGGTGGCTCCATCGCGCTCGCCGCCCGCGACGTGCGCGAGAAGGCCCGGACGATCGCCGCCCACAAACTCGAAGCCAGCGAGGACGACCTGGAGTTCGAGCACGGGACGTTCAGCGTGAGAGGGGCGCCCGACCGGTCCATTCACATCCAAGAGGTCGCCCACGAGGCGTACCTCGGCTTCGACCTCCCCGAGGGGATGGACCCCGGTCTCGAGGCCACGCAGTTCTACGACCCGGAGAACTTCACCTTCCCGTTCGGGACGCACGTCTGCGTCGTCGAGATCGACGCCGAGACGGGCGAGGTTTCGGTGGAACGGTACGTCGCCGTCGACGACTGCGGCGAGGTCATCAACCCGATGATCGTCGAGGGCCAGGTCCACGGCGGCGTCGCGCAGGGTATCGGCGTCGCCCTGTACGAGGAGGGCGTGTACGACGACGACGGCCGCCTCCGCACCCGCCGGATGGACGAGTACGCCGTCCCCGCGGCGACGATGCTCCCGGACTTCGAGACGGACGCGACGGTGACGCCGAGTCCACACAACCCTCTCGGCGTCAAGGGCGTCGGCGAGTCGGCGACCATCGGCGCGACGCCCGCCACCGTGGCGGCCGTCTGCGACGCGCTCGCGCCGTTCGGGGTCACCCACCTCGACATGCCGCTCACGGCCGAGAAACTGTGGACCGCCATGCGCGACGGGGAGGTGTCGTAGATGTACCCCGCCGACTTCGACTACTACCGCGCCGGGTCGGTCCGAGAGGCCATCGACCTCCTCGGCGTCCATGAGGGGGCGGAACTCCTCGCCGGCGGCCACGGCCTCTTCCCGCTGATGAAGACGCGCGAGCACTCCCCCGCGGTACTCGTCGACATCGGGCGGGTCGACGGCCTCTCCGGTGTCTCCGTCGAGGGTGACACCGTCTCGGTCGGGGCGCTGACCACTCACGCCGAGATGGCAGCCTCGGACCACTTGCGGGACCACGCTCCCGCGCTCTCGGACGCCGCGGGCGAACTGGGCGACTTCCAAGTCAGAAACGGCGGCACGTTCGGCGGCAACGTCGCCCACGCCGACCCCCGCTCGGACCCGCCGGCCGCGCTGCTAGCGCTCGGTGGCGAGGTCAGCGTGGAAGGACCCGACGGCGAGCGGAGCATCGACGTCGACGACTTCTTCGTCGGCGCGTTCGAGACGGCGCTCGACCCGGGCGAACTCGTCACCGCCGTCTCGGTCCCCGCCCACGGCCCGGGCGAGACGAGCGCGTACGTCCGCTACCGGAACCCGCTCTCGGGCTACGCGCTCGTCGGCGTCGGCGTCACACTCCGCACGGCGGAGGGCACCGTCGAAGCCGCACGGGTCGCCGCCACGGGTGTCCGCGACGCCCCGTTCCGGCTTGAGTCGGTCGAGACGGCGCTCGTCGGGTCGACGCTCGACGCCGACGCCGTGGCAGATGCGGCGACGATGGCGGCCGACGGACTCGACGCGAGCGACGTCCAGTCCGACGTCCAGGCGTCGGGCACGTACCGGCTCGGCGTCCTCCCGACGTACACGCGACGGGCACTCTCGGCGGCCGTCGAGCGACTCGACTGACCGAGCACGGTGCGGTCGAGCGAGGGGACCCTCGTCGATGGGACTCGACGGGTGAGACGAGGGAGGAGACGACGAGAGAGTGAGAGGGAGGCGACGGTGCGCCGTTCGGTCCCGACGTCAGGGTGCCTTGCCCGTCTCGATGGAGAACGAGCCACGCGGGTACGCCACACAGGTGAGGGTGTAGCCGTCGTCGAGTTCACCGTCGTCGAGCATCTGCTGGTTGTCGTGGACGACGTAGTCCTCGCTCGGGCCCTCCTGAATCTGCCCGGCACAGGAGACGCACGACCCCTGTCGGCAGGCGTACGGGAGGTCCCAGCCGTGGTCCTCGCCGGATTCGAGGATGGTCTTGTTGTTGGCGACCTCGATGGTCTCGCCCTCCTTGACGAACTCGACGTCGAAGTACTCGACTTCGTCTTCGGGGATGTCGGCTGGACCGGTCTCCTCGACGGTCTCTTCGCCGCCCTCTTCGAGTTCGGCGCCCTCCGCGCTGGCGCCAGCAGCGACGGCGGCGGCCGCGCCACCGCCGATAGACCGGTTCATCGGCTCCGGGAAGTCCGTCTCGGGGACCGTCTCCGCCCGACGGTCCAACACCTCCTGTGAGATGTCCTGTGTCGACTGCCACCCCGTCCCGTTGGAGTAGTGCAGTGCGACGGCGATGAGCGTCAGCAGGACGCCCATGCTGAGTCCCACGACGTTGATCTCGACCATGGAGGCCGCTACGGATGCGGGGGTTAAGGGGATTGTGATTGTCCGTCCGGGGGGACTCGATTACCGTCGTCCGGTTTCCCGGTGTCCGCCACCGTCGGTCGCAGCCACGCCGACGCCACCCCGTGCCCGCGCCGCGGCGCCCGCGCCGTCACGCTCGCCGAGTTCGAACGCGTCCAGCACCGACGACAGTTCCGAGGCGCTCTTGGCCAGCGAGTCGGCGCTCTCGGAGACCTCGGAGAGCGAGGCGGTCTGTTCCTCGGCGGCGGCCGAGACCGACTGTGCCTCCGCGGCGGTCTGCTGGCTGATGCTCGCGACTTCGTCGACCACCGCGACCACCTGTTCGGACGTGGCCGCCTGTTCGTCGGTGGCGTCGCTGATGGACTGGACGCCTGCGTTCGCCGCGCCGACGTCGTCCGTGATGCTGTCGAGGACGTCGAGCGCCTCTTCGACGGTGTCGGCGCCGCTCGCCACCCGCTGGCGCATCTCCGCCATGTCGTCGACGGCGTTCGCCGTCGAGCCCTGGACGTCGTCGACGAGGTCGGCGATCTCGGCGGTCGACTCGGAGACCTCCTCGGCGAGCACCTTGATCTCCTCCGCGACGACCGCGAACCCGTCGCCCGCCTCGCCCGCGGCGGCCGCTTCGATGGAGGCGTTGAGGGCGAGGAGGTTGGTCTGCTGGGCCACCCCTTCGATGAGCGACACCACCTCACTGATGCGTTCCATCTCGTCGTCCAGCGACGCCACCTCCTCGGCCGACCGTTCGCTCTGACGCTCGATACGCTGCATCTCCGCCATCGCGTCGTTCGCGTACTCCGCACCGGTCTCGGCACGGTCGGCTGCCGCCTCGGCGGTCTTGGCCACCTCCGCCGAGGAGGAGGCGATCTCCTCGACCGTCGCCGAGAGGTCGGTCATCTCGCCGGCAGCCTCGTCGAGTCCCTCCTCCTGCTCGACCGCGCCGTCGGATATCTCTTGGACGGCGACGGCGACTTCGCCGCTGGCCTCGCTCACTTCGTCGGCACTGGCGGTCACCTCCTCGCTGGCCGCCGCGACGTCGTCGGCGAAACTCCGCACCTGCGCGAGGGTCGACTCGACCGACTCGACCATCTCGTTGAACCCCTGACCGACCTTCCGCATCGCCTCGTTCTCGCTCTCGGGGTCGACCCTGACCGTGAGGTCGCCCGCCGCCGCCCGTCCCATCGCGGCGTCGTACTCCGCGGCTTTGCTGTCGAGGTGGGCGGCGAGGTCGTTCGCCTCCTGCAACTGCTCGCGGACGGCGTCGCGCATCGTGCCGAACGCCTCGTACAGCTGACCGATTTCGTCGGTGCGGTCGGTCTCGACAGAGACGTCGAGGTTCCCCTCTTCCAGTTCCCGGGCGGTGTCCGTGAGGTCGTCGAGCGCCCGGACTGTGCCGCGGCCGATGGTGAGACCGACGACGACGAACCCCAGTGCCGACAGTCCGATGAGGATGAGCACGTCCTGTTCGACCATGTGGACGATTCCGTACGCGGTGCCCTTCGGTGCGTGCGTCAGCACGACCCAGTCCGTCCCCTCGACGGGCGCGTAGCCGACGACGTACCCGTCCTGCTCGACGGTCCCCAACTCGCCGCCGAGGCCGCGCTGGAGTGCCACCGCGTCGGTCCCCCACTGGTACTCGCGCAGCACAGCCGTGTCGTCCTTGGCGAACTCGACGACACCGTTTCCGTCGACGACCTGCGTGAACTCGCCCTCGATGGGGGTACGGAACTGGCTGGCGCGTTCGGTCGTGTCGACGGTCATCACGAGAGCCCGCTCGCCCGAGACGGGGCTGGCGAACGCAACGAGTTCGGTCCCGCCGCGCCGGTAGGCTTCAGAGACGAGTGTCTCGTCCTGTCCGGCCTCGGCGAGCAGTCCGTCCATCCACACGATTCCGAGCGTCCCGAGCGGCGTCCCCTCCCGGACGTCGCCGGTACTCCCGACGACGGTCCCCGACCGCCGGTCGACGAGGTGGAGCGCGTGGGCCGTCTCCGGCAACTGCCCCTGCTTCTGGTCGAGTGCGCCGGCCGCCGTCGACGCGTCGACCACCTGCACCGCCTCCGAGTCCGACAACAGCCGGACGGTGCGTTCGTTCGTCTCGACCCACTTCGCGAAGCTGTCCGCTTCGAGGTCGGCGACCGTCCGGAGTTCCGTCCGGGTGTCGTCTCTGAGTTCGGCGCCGACCATGTCCTGGACGAAGAAGCCGAACCCGGCGACCACGACCAGCACGACCAGTACCGTCGCGACGAACTGCCGCATGTAGCTCCGCCGGAGCCACGAGGGCAGCATCGACTGTCCGTTCATACCGGTTTAACGTCGCATGCCCTCCCCAGTGTAGTACCCGAGTAAGGCGGGTGACAGTATCGCTCTTGATACTGAACTGTACAATCCCTGCAAGACTCGGTGGCTGGTCGGGCCTGTCCCGTCCCGCTCAGTCGAACAGTTCGGTCAGGACCGTCTCGAGCGCGATGCGGAGGTGCTGGTGGAACGTCGACGCCGAGATTCCCATCGTCTCCGCGACGTCTTCGGCAGTCTGCCGGCGTGGCCGCTCGAAGTAGCCGCCGTGGTACGCCGCCTGCAGCGCCGAGAGTTGCCGCTGGGTGAGTCGTGACTCGACCGTCTCGGCCACCGCCCGCGTCCGCTTCACGGGGCGGGCGACCTGTCGCTTCGAGACGAGGCCGCTGTCGGGGAACGCCGAGCGGACACCGTCGAGGAGTCGGCCGACGTCGGCGTTCGGCGAGACGTCGACCATCACCCGGAGTCGTCCGTCGGACGCCTCCATGGTGTGGACCTTGGTGCCCCTGCTCGCGAGGTCACTCACGAGGGCGTCCGTCACGGTCAGGGCGACGACGCCCCCCTCATCCTCGTGGTCGTGGACGACGGTTACCTCCTCGACGGCCGGGTTCGGCGCGACGGCCGCCACCCGGTCGGTCGGGGCGGTCCCCTCGAGGGTCACGTAGACGAGGTACTGCCGGTCGTCGAGCGGGACGAGGCGGTCGAGCCTCGCCGTCCCATCGCCGTTCCCGAGTTCGACCAGCGGGTCGTCGGGGTCGGTCGTCTCCAGGACCAGTTCGACGACGCCGTCGGCCTGCAGGAGGTGTTCCGTCTCGACGGCGTGGATACCGTAGCCCGCGGCCGTCCCGATGTCCGCGAGCGCGCTCCGTTCGTCGTCGGTGAGGCCGCTCGCCGTCGTCGAACAGAGGAGCACGAGGCTGTACGTCGTCTCCCGGTAGGTGAGCGGGACGCACACCACCGAGCGGATGGCGGTGGCGATGTCGTGGCCGAGGTCGACCGCCGCGCTGTCGACGTGCTGGACCTCGACGCTCCCCTGCTCACACGCCCGCCTGGCGACGTCCCGGGAGGTGACGTGTTCGAAGACGTAGCCGGCGGCGTCGGCGCCGAGGCCGCTCGCCAGGCGGACGTCGAACCCCTCGTCGTCCGTGCAGTCGACGCTGGCGGCGAAGAGGTACGGTCCGTCGCCGGTGAGTCGGTCGCAGACGTCCTGTTCGATGTCCCGCCGCGAGGAGTCGTGGACGATGCGCCGCAGGATGTCTCGGAGGACCTCGTTCATCCGGTTCGCGGCCGCGAGCGACGCGCGCTGTGCTTCGAGTTCGTTCTCGCGTGCCCGGCGCTCGGTCATGTCTCGCGTCACGAACGCGAAGCCCTGGTGGGTGCCGTCGTCGTCGAACACCGGTGTGACGACCACGTGCGCCCAGAAGCGCTGGCCGTCCCGGCGGACGCGCCACCCCTCCTCCTCGACGTCTCCGCTCTCGAGCGCCTCGTCGAGGAGCCGCTCCGGCACCCCGGCGGCGACGTCTTCGGGCGTGTAGAAGAGCGAGACGTGCTCGCCGAGCGCCTCCCGCTCGGTGTACCCCTCGATGTCCTCGGCCCCCTCGTTCCAGGTGACGATGTACCCGTCGGTGTCGAGCATGAACACCGCGTACTCGGTGACGGCGGTGACGAGCGACTCGAACCGCTTCGCCTCCAGCAGTTCCTTGCGGCGGCGCTCGTCGTCGGTGATGTCCTGGGCGACGGAGATGAGCTCGCCGTCCTCGGTGTACGACAGCGAGTGGTTCGTCAGCACGAGGTCACCGTCTTTCCGCTGGTAGACCGTCTGTCCGGTCCACCCGCCGTCGGCCGCCGCCGGCAACTGCTCGTCGTACACCTGCTGTCTGTCCTCCTCGCGGTACAGTCGCTCCCAGTGGCTCCCGAGGAGTTCCTCGCGGTCGTACCCGACGAGCGAGACGAACGCCTCGTTCGTGTAGACGAACCGCCCCGACTCGTCGAGGATACTGATTCCCTCGCGCGCCCGCTCGATGGCCTCGTACCCGCGGAGGCGCTCCTCTTCGGCGCGGCGTCGATCAACGTAGTTGACGATGCGGTTCGCGAGCAGGGTGTACTGCTCGTAACCCCGCTTCTGGATGTAGTCGGTCACGCCCGCCGAGATGGCCTCGCTCGCAACCTCCTCGGAGCCGTGGCCGGTGAAGAAGATGACCGGCATCGTGTCGTCGAGTTCGCGGACGGCTCGGAGGAACTCCAGCCCGCTCATCTGTGGCATCTCGTAGTCCGAGACGACGCAGTCGAACTCGTCCCCGTCGAGACGCTGGAGCGCCCGCTCGGCGTCCGATTCGCTCTCGACGGCGAGCGTCTCCTCCTCGGCTTCCAGTGAGGCTGCTGCCAGCGAGGCGAACTCCTGGTCGTCGTCGACGTGGAGGACGCGTATGGGAGCAGTCATCCTCTCCTCTACGCACTGCGTGGTTGATATATGTCGCTGACCACTTGCTGATGCGTCTCGCCCGGTCGTGTCACCTCGCCGACGGCCCCTCACTCGCGGGCGACGTCGTGCCGACCGAACCCGTAGCGCAGGCGGTTCGCCAGGCGCCGCGAGAACCGCTCCTCCCTGCTCGCGAACCGTTCGGCCAGCGCCTGGTAGATGAGGGGGACGGGAACCTCCTGTTCGAGCGCCTCCTGCACCGTCCACGTCCCCGTCGACCCGCCCGCGACGTGGTCGGCGACGTCGCCGAGGTCCGTCCCCTCCTCTCGGAACGCCTCCTCACACAGTTCGAGCAGCCACGACCGGATGACGGCGCCGTTGTTCCACGTCCGCGCCACCGACTCCAGGTCGAGGTCGTACCGGCCCTCGAAGAGGAGTTCGAACCCCTCGCCGTACGCCTGCATCAGCGCGTACTCGACGCCGTTGTGGACCATCTTGACGTAGTGACCCGACCCGGACGGTCCCATGTGGCCGTGACCCTGGGGTCCCGTGGCGACGGCGTCGAACACCGGCGTCAGTTCGTCGTACGCCCACCCGGGGCCGCCGACCATGAGCGAGAAGCCCAGTTCCGCGCCCGCCGGCCCGCCGCTCGTCCCGCAGTCGAGGTACGCGGCGTCGACGCGCTCCGCCCGCCGGACCGAGGCCTCGAAGTGGGAGTTGCCGCCGTCGACGACGACGTCGTCTTCTCGCAGGTGCGGAGCGAGTTCGTCGAGCGTCGCGTCGACGGCTTCGCCCGCCGGGACCATCAGCCAGACGCGACGCTCGTCGCCGAGACGGTCCAGTACGTCGACGGGGTCCTCCGCGGGTTCGGCACCCCGGTCCGCCGCGCTCGCCACTGCCTCCGGGTCGAGGTCGAAGGCGACGACGTCGTGGCCCGCATCCGACACGCGTTCGACGACGATCTGTCCCATCCGACCGAGTCCGATGACGCCCAGTTGCATATCCGCCCCTGCGAGAGGGGAGGTGGTAGTGGTTGTGGTTGTGGCCGTATCGTGGTCGTAGTCGTGCCGTCTCCGTAGTCGTGCTCGGCGCCCCGCCGTGACGTGTCCTCGGTCCCGTGCGTGTGGTCGTGCTCTCGGTCCCCACGAGCCACGCCCCGTCCGACCGGATACGTTTACCCCGCTCCAGCCCCTTCTTCGGGTATGTGCTCCGACGTCACCCGGACGGACGTTCTGACGGCCGCCCCGGACACGACCGTCGTACAGGCGACGGACGCCATGCGCACACACGGAGACGAGTTCGTCGTCGTCCTCGACGAGCAGTACCCGCTCGGGGTGCTCTCGGCGGCCGACGTCGGACTCGCCCTCGGGACGGTCGACGGACTCGCCGACCGCCCAGTCGCCGACGTCGTCTCCGCCCCGGTGACCATCCGCGAGGGTGCCTCGCGCGAGGGTGTCCTCTCGCGGTTCCGCGAGACCGGCGTGGAGCGCCTCGTCGTCGTCGACGAGGCGGACGAGTTCGTCGGTGTCTCCTCCCGTCGTGCCCTCCTCGCGACGTACGCCGACGAGGTCGACGCGCTCTTCTCGCTGTTCTCTTCAGACGACTGAAATTTATCTTTCCGGTGACGAACATCGAGATGAACATATCCGCGACGCCGACAGTCTCGGTATGGCACCCCCGCTCCGCGTCGACGCCGCGCTCGGGTTCGTCACGCTCGACGCGGTGGTCGCGGGCGACGTCGAGACGCTCGCCGCCGCCGTCGGCACCTCGCAGTTCGACACGCTCGTCGTCGTTCTCGCCGTGGTGGTCGTCGTCCACGTCGTCGGATCGACCGTCTTCGGGAGCGGCCGACGCGCCGAGTGACGTTCTCTCTCCCCCCGTCCGTGAGGGTTTTTCACGGCCGGGGTGTTCGAGTCCGCATGGACGAACGGATACGCGAGCACGCGCGGACGCTAGTCGACTGGAGCGCCCGGGTCGAACGGGGCGACGACATCGTCGTCAGCGTCGACGAGGGCGCACACGACCTCGCCGTCGCCGTCTGTGCCGAACTCGGTGAGCGCGGTGCGAGCGTCGTCACGACCTACTCCTCGGCGGAACTCGACCGGGCGTATCTGCGGGCTCACGACGGCGACTTCGTGGCCTCGGACGCCGAACTCGCGCTCTACGAACGCGCCGACGTCGTGCTCCGCCTGGGTGGGCCGCGGAACACGACGGCGACGGCCGACGTCGCCGGCGACAGACAGGCGGCGTACGCCCGTGTCCACCAGCCCGCCCGCGAGGCACGACTCGACACCCGCTGGGTCTCGACCGTCCACCCGACCCGGGCGCTCGCCCAGCAGGCCGGGATGTCGTTCGAGGCGTACCGCGACTTCGTCTACGGGGCCGTCCTCCGCGACTGGGAGGCGCTCGCGGCCGAGATGGCCCAGTTGAAGGAACTGCTCGACGCCGGCCGCGAGGTCCGTCTCGTGACCGAGCGCGACGCCCGGCCGGACACGGACCTCATCATGTCCATCGAGGGGCGGGTCGCGGTCAACAGCGCCGCCTCGGTCGCGTACGACTCGCACAACCTCCCCTCCGGAGAGGTGTTCACCGCGCCGTTCGACACCGAGGGAGAGGTGTTCTTCGACGTCCCGATGACGCTGCAGGGCCAGCGGGTGCGGAACGTCTGGCTCTCGTTCGAGGAGGGTGCGGTCGTCGACTTCTCCGCCGAGACGGGTGAGGACGTGCTCGCCGACGTCCTCGACACCGACGAGGGGGCGAGGCGCCTCGGCGAACTCGGCGTCGGGATGAACCGCGGCATCGACCGGTTCACCGACAACGTCCTCTTCGACGAGAAGATGGGCGACACCGTCCACCTCGCGCTGGGGCGGGCGTACCACTCGAACTTCCGGGAGGGCGACGAGGACCAGGCGAACGACTCTGCGGTCCACATGGACATGATCACGGACGTGAGCGAGCGCTCACGGATCGAGGTCGACGGCGACGTCGTCCAGCGGGACGGGCGGTTCCGGTGGGAACCGGAGTTCGAGGCGGCCTGAGGTGAGGCAACCCCACCGCTCCGACCCGGTCACGACGACAGGCGGTACACCTGGTTGGCGAGGTACGCGCCGGCGCGCTTGACGAAGCGCACCGGGTTCGCCCGGAACCGCCGCAGGTGCTGTTGGCTCTCGCGGCGGACGACGGTGAGTCGGTCCTGCCGGATGACCTGGTTGTGTTCGACGCTGTACACCGGTCGGTCGGCCAGCCGGGCGATCTCCATCGCCTGACCGTGGTCGCTCTCGACGAACAGCACCGCGTCGAGTTCGCGGTACACGTCGGCTTTGAACTCGCCGTGGTTCCCGAGTCGCTGTCGTGTCTCCTTGTCGGGGAGGTCGAGCATGACGAGTTCGCCGTACTCGATGCCGTGTTTCGCCAGCCAGGCCTCCGTCTCGGGGCGGTACTTCTCCAGCCGTGCGGTGACGATCCAGCCGATGGGTTTCGAGGGCACGACGAGCGGGTCCACGGTCGAGAGGAACTCGCGGTAGCGCGGGCCGTCGTCGTTCTCTCTCGGGGTGGGGTCGCGACAGAGGACCCCGTCGAGGTCGAAACAGCTCTTCGGGACGACGCCCGGGTGGTGCATCAGGTTCCACTCGAACACGCGTGGGAACCGGACGACGTCCGCGTAGGTGTCGACGAGGTCCTTCCCCTCGGGGCTGACGTACACCGCCCCGAAGACGACGTCGACGGTCGGCGGGAGCGACGCCTCGGCGACCCGGTCACGCGCCTCGGTCATCGCGGAGCCGGTCAACACGCTGTCGTCGAGGACCAGCACCCGCTCCGGCGGGGCGTCCGGGTCGCCCTCGAACCGCTCCCCGGTCGCGAACGCCCGCGACTCCAGGAAGCCGTCGAGGTCGGTCAACGGGGCGTTGAGGTGCAGCGCGAGGATGGTACCGGCCAGCAGGCCGCTCCGGGGGACGCCGACGACGAGGTCGACCGGTGCGAGCGTCGGCGCCCAGGCCTTGATGTCGTCGTTCAGGTCCGCGACGCTCCGGTAGTTCACGGGCCACCCCCGCCCTGTTCGCGGCTCTGTCGCCGACCCTCCTCGTCGATGCACGTCGCGGGCGACCGAGTCGTGACCCGGTGGTCGTGGGCGTCGAGATTCACGCTTCACTATCATCGCGAGACAATATAATCATATCTGTTGATATGTGCATTCGTCAAAAATAGCGAAGCGCGAATATATTGGACGACTGACACCCGTTCCGGGACGCGATTCGGGACATCGCTCCGCGCGTGGTACCGAGACGCACGGTCGCCCGTCGTTTCGACGCGCTTTTTATCGGCCGTGGGTTTAGTCGCAGGCATGGCAGACTTCCAGGTGGTCGTCGCGGACCCCGACTCCGGCGCGACCTACCAGACAGAGGTATCGGGACAGGACGCGAACCGTTTCCTCGGCCGTGACCTCGGCGACGAGGTGGACGGCGGCGCCGTCGGACTCGACGGCTTCACGCTCGAACTCACCGGTGGCTCCGACGCCGCCGGCCGGCCGATGCGCGCGGACGTCAACGGCCCCGACCTGAAGGAGATTCTCTCGACCGGTGGGGTCGGCCACAAGGCCAGCCGTGACGGCGAGCGCAAGCGAATCACGGTCCGTGGCCGCCAGATTTCCGACGAGACGGTCCAGATCAACGCGAAGGTCGTCTCCGGGTCCGGCGACGTCGCCGCCGCGTTCGGTGCGGCCGACGAAGACGACGAGTAAGTGACCGAACGCGTTCCCAGCGACCACCCCTCGGTTACGACCCACCGTGCGAGCCTCGAGCGGAGCGGCGGCACCCGCCGCCCCTGTCTCCGCCTCCCCGACGCGGTGGCGCTCGCGGAGGGTGACGTGGTCCGACTCGTACTCGACGGTGACGAGTTCCACGCCGTCGTCACCGGCGACACCGCGGGACTCGTCGTCCGCAGTGCCCACGACAACCGACGGATGGCACGCGAACGCGACGGCGAGAACCGCCTCGTCGAGTGGGCGTCCGCGGTGGACCGGGGCCCCGGCGACGCCGTCGAAGTCGACGAGGTCGTCCCCGGCACGCTGTACGGCGTCCGCGTCCCGGGCGCTCGGACGGTCTACAGCGCCACCGAACCGCCGCGCGACTCGCTCAGCGCCATCGCCGACTCCCTCGACGGACGCGACGACGACGACACCCGCCGCGACTGACGCGCCGCGCCTCTCACGTCTCGCGCCTCTCGCCTCTCCCGCGCTCGCGTTCGCCCCGGCCGCTCGTCGCTCCGGTGTGACGGGCTTATGTATCCGTCTCTCCTCCCCGGACACATGAGCAAACTCGACGAGTTCCTCGCGGGCGAGCGACTCGACGACGTCGCCCTCTTTCTCACCCACGCGTTCCTCGACAGCGAAGGGAAGATCGCCAACTACGGCGAGGAGGTCGACGACGGCGTCGTCCTCGTCGTCGACGGCGACAAGGGGCGCCGGATGTTCGCCTCGGGGACCGGGATGGACGCGATGGAGTTCGCGCGGGAGGCGATGAACACCGACGGCCACATCGACCGTGACCTCGGCGGCGGCGACGCGCCCGACGGCGGCAACGTCCAGTTCGTCTTCGCGTTCGCCGAGGCGCAGAACGAGGAGGTTGGCGGCCTCTACGCCGAGGGGGACGTCATCCACGCGTACGCGTACAGCTCCGAGGGCACCGCCTTCTCCGACCGCTGGGTCGTCGGCGACGAGTAACGAACCGCCGGCCGGGGGCGAGTCGTCTGCCGTTCGAACGCCACCCGTCAGACACGGACAGAAAGCTCATTACGGAGGCGGGGAGAGGCACCGATGCCTTCGGGGTTGCAGGCTGTCACACTCCCCCCGTGGTCACCGGACGTCACACCCCGGTGGTTTCCCGGGTCGTTCCCCCACGACCCGTCCTCCGGTTCTCTCACACCCGCGAGCGACGGTACCGTCGTCCGTCGCTGGGGCCGTGCCCGCTCAGCGCTCGGTGTCGATTCCTTCCTCGTCCGCGTCTCCCGCACCGGCCGCTTCGGCGACTCGCTCGAACGCCGCGAGGATGACGCGCTTCGTCGTCGCCCCTTCGGTCGTCCAGTGGTGAGCGTAGTCGAGCATGTCGTCGTAGATGTCCGGCTTGCACCCGGCGGCCTTCGGGTGGCCACCGCCGTTGACGAGCGCGGCCACCTCGTGACAGCGCTCGAACGACTCCGACCCGCGGAGCGAGGCGCTCCCGGCCGGCTTGACGACCACGGAGGCGTCGGCGCCCTGTTCGCGGAGCGCGTCGGCGACTTCGTTCTGCGAGCACCGCCCGTACGTGACGCCGACAGTCCACGGCCCCACCTGCGTGAACTCCGCGCGGTCGACCGCGCGGTCGACGAGCGCCCGCTTCTCGACGCGGCGGTACTCGACGTACTCCGTCGCGGCCTCCGGCAGGTCGGCACCGTACGCGCCCACGACGGCGACGTACTCCTCGGGGGAACTCCAGTACGCGTAGTCCGCGAGGTCCGCGCTACGGGGGTCCTCGTTCAGCCAGAGGTCGTGGTCGCGCGTCACCGCGGCGAGTTCGGCGAACCGCTCGGGGAAGTCGTAGTCGAGCGAGCGGAGCGTCACGTCGGTCGTACACTCCTCGTCGGAGTCGCCGACGACGAGGTCGACGCCCCGTTCCCGGACCGCCGCCGCGACGTCCTCGTCCCACTGGTGGTGGTCGAACCACCGCACCGCGCCCGCCCGCGACGCGACCGACTCGAGCGACGCGGCGACCGTCTCGACGCTGTCGGGACAGAGGTCACAGACGTAGACGTCCGCGTCCGGTTCGAGGTGCTCGGCGACGCGTTCGAGCGCCTCACCGAGCGAGTGTGGACTCGCGGCGACGAGTGCGACGGGCGACTCCGCTCTCGCCTCGTTCTCTCCGTCCTCAGCGGGGTCCGCGGCGTCCTCTCCGTCGACGTCTACGCTCACGTCGGCTCCGGTCTCGGCCCCGTCGTCGCGGACTCTGGCGGTCAGTTCCGTCTCGAACGGGGCGACGGCGAGCGCGGCGTCGCGCGCCTCCCGGATGAGCGCGACGGCACCGAGGCCGTCGGCGTCCGCGTCGGCCACGATGACGGCTTCGGCGCCCTCGACCGCCTCGCGCGTCCGTTCCTCGGCGTACTCCTCGTCCAGCGAGTCCGGGTAGAAGAATCCCTTCCCCGGGAGCCGGGACTTCCGCGACAGCGAGAGCGAGTCGTCGTCGATGAGGCTGTCGTCCATACCGCGTCCAGTAGTCGACTCGGGAAAAGGGTGCCTCTCTCCCGCAGTATTTCCGTTGCTCGAACCGTCTTGGAGCCGCGTGGGACGGTCTGCGCTCCGCCCGTCGCAACTCTCGCTCCTCAATTGATTCGGGTCGCGTCTCGCCTCTCTGTCGCCCCATCACGTTCCACCCCAGTTCGGTTCCCTCGTTCGACCACACCGTTCCGTACCGGGGTGGACCCGTGCTAATCGAGGGTCGGTCCGTCCGTTTCGATCCGCCTTTTCTCGGCGTAGTAGTCGTCCGCCGCCCGTGTAATCGACCGAACGAAGTACACGTTGATCGTCCCGCCAACTACTCCACCGACGAACGGGATGATCCCTGCGCCGGCTTTGGCAGCGACCTTCGTTCCGATCTTCCCGGCCACCTTCCCGGATACCTTTGCCATGATCTTCGAAGAGATCTTCGCCGATATCTTTCCCCCTATCTGCTGTGATCCCGCAGCGCCGGCCACTCCCGCACCGATCCCACCGATGACGCCACCCTTCCCGGCGACCTTCTTTACGAGAGCGAGCGACGCCTTCTCGAACGCCTTCGTCCCGAACTTCACCGCGGGCTTCGTCATCTCCTTTCCGACGACCTTGCCGCCGACCTTGGTTGCGACGTCGGGCGCCTGCATCGCGAGAACGCCCGCGCTCAGACCAGTTGGTGTTCCGATGAGTATCGCGTTGGGAAGCTCTTCGGGACCGAACGCATGTGACCAGTAGCCAAGTATGATCGCGAGGTCCTCTTTCGGTTCGACGGTGCACCCGTGAATCTCGCCGACCCCCCACGAAGTCGTCGCCATCAGGTGGATGAGATAGGTGAGATCGACCCCCATCAACACCCAGTGAACGCCCGGAATCATCCCTGCGGCAGCCCCTGTTACAGCTGCCTTCAAGGACTGATGGTTCTTCCACGCGCCGACCGTCTCGAACTCCGATGCGCTTTCGATTGCCGCCTCGTGGTCATGCCCCAGACCGTTGAACAGTTCGACTATCATGCCTCCGTTCAGTTCGGATTCATCGTTCAGTCGAACATTCGAAGTTGACATTTCCGTAGACACGTACGACGAACCGTATCCTAAACGTTGCTTCAGAAATACAGATTGACAGCGACGTCTGAGTCCGGTTCTCGTCGGTCGATCGCCGGGATTCCAGTCGGTCTTCCCACCCCTCAGAGCGTCTCGTCCGCGGCGAGTTGCCGCACCGTGAGCACCGGCATCGGGCACGTCCGGACGATGCGCTCGGCGACGCTCCCGAGGAGGAAGCGGTTCTCGCCGTGTCGTCCCCGCGTGCCCATCGCGACCAAGTCGGCGTCGTGGGCGTCGGCGTACTCGCGAATCTCCGTCGCCGGTCGCCCGACCCGGACCGACGTCGTCACGTCGAGGTCTGTCGACGCCGCCACGTCCGCGAGCGCCGCCTCGGCTTGTTCCTTCAGCGCCCGCTCCATCTCGTCCTGGAGACGTTCGGGCGACGACTCTATCTCGTCCGTGTCGACGATGGAGATGGCGTGGACCGTCGCCTCGAACCGTCCGGCCAGGTCGAGCGCCACGTCGACCGCTCGCTGGACGCTCTCGGAGCCGTCGGTGGCGACGACGATGGTTTCGAACATCCTTGCCTCGGGGTTCCGCTGGCGACGACATAAATCCCGCGTGGACCCGCGTCAGTTACCCACGACTGAAGTCGTGGGCTTCCTCCTTGCACTTGTGTGAGTAGACGCCCCACTCGCGCTCGAACGGTGGTGGCTGATGGCTCGCTGCTCCGAACGGCACGGATACCGCGCAGCGCACGGGTGCGGTGAGGCCACACCCTCCCCAGCCGAATTCCTTCGCTCGCCGTGCTCGCTCACTCGTCCCTCGCGCGTGAGGTACGCTCCGGAGAGCGCACTGTCACGCGCCACCGCCCTGCCTTGCGCCAGTCGGCGCGTGGGAACGAACGCAGTGAGCGAACGTCGTGCGAGGGGCCCTCGCCTCGCCGTGCGCGAACCCCAGTTGTGGAGGAACGAGGCTCCGGCGCACGCGTCCGTGCACCACCCTACAGAAGATACGACGACGCTTTCAGTACGAAGCGTCCACGCCCGAGGGTCTATCTTGAATAATCCACACTGCTAACAGTGGAAAGTGGGTAAACCAATCTCTCTTCTTCACGTTGAGGACGAGCCGGGGTTCGCGGAGCTGGCAGTGGAGTTCCTCACACGAGCGGACGAACAGCTCAGCGTCACGATAGAACTCGACCCGGAGACGGCCCTCGAACGGTTCCGCGCGGACCCAGACGCAGTCGACTGTATCGTGAGCGATTACGATATGCCAGGGATGAACGGACTGGAGCTTCTCGGGGCCGTCCGCGAGGACTCCTCTGAGCTACCATTCGTCATGTTCACCGGACGGGGAAGCGAGGAGATTGCGTCCGAGGCGATTTCGCTGGGGGTCAGCGACTACATCCAGAAGGAAGGCAGGAGTGACACCTACGAGTTACTGGCTCACCGAATCCGGAACTCGGTCGAGCGTCGGCGTGCAGAGGTAGACGCTGCTCGTACGCGGCGGTTCCTAGAGAAGGTGGTCGAACGAGCCACCGACATGATTGCCGTCGTCGATTCGACGGGCGAGATCGTGTTCGTCTCGGGGTCGGTCGAGAGCATTCTGGGGTACACTCCCGACGAGGTGAAGGAGATGGGACCGTTCGAACTCGTTCACCCGGACGACCGAGAACGGATAGAAGAACGTTTTCGGGAGCGCCTGACAGCCCCCGACCACCCGACGGGCGTCACTCACCGTGCCCGTCGCAAGGACGGCTCCGACGTCAGAGTCGAGGCACGGGCGTACAATCTCGTCGACGACCCCGATCTCGAAGGCGTTCTCATCTACACCCGTGCTACCGAGTCCGACGACGTGAACTGACCGACGGGGCCGACGGTTCTCCTGCTGCCGCTCTCGAGACTCGTGGAGACACTCCGAACGCTGTCACGGACCTGTGGAGAGCGAGAGCGCCTGGTGCTCGTCGTTGTGCTGTCGTCTGCAGACTCCGGCCGAGAGAGCCCATCCAGAACGGGAGTCTCTCGTCGCGGAGCCCCGACTTGGCCCTTGCATTCAGCGGCGTCTCCGGCTACAACTCGGCCTCTGTCAGTACCGACGTGACCGACATAGAGGCTGACGGTAGCAGGGTTGGTCAGCGTACTTCTGCGAACGCACGAATCGGCATTGCAGCCGTCTGTTGCGCTTTGATCGGGACCGCAAAGAACCGGAAGGACTCTCGGTAGAGCGCGTCCAATCCGGTCAGGTTCTCCACGATGAACGTTTCCTCGTCGAGAAAACGCGTATGTGCGGGGCGTGATGGATTGCGGTGGTCGTCGACATTGATCGTATCGACACCGACCAGACCCACGTCTTCGTCGACCAGTCTGTCGATCAGTGCGTCTGCGAGATACGGATACGACCGATACTGCTCTGTGCCCCAGTGGTCGTCCCACCCGAAGTTGAACAGGACGGCCCGATTCGCCAAGTCGCCGTCGGTGGGCAGGGCGTCGACACCGAGTTCACCATACGGCTCCAGCCCTCTGGCATCGACGACGACGCCCGGTAACACGAGTTCGGCAATATCGAGGTCGCCGATGTCACGACCGGTCGGGTAGCGATGGTACGGCGAGTCGAGGTACGTGCCGACCGACGTTTGAAACGTAATCTCCGTGACCTCGAACGCGGACTCTCCATCGTAGTATGATTCGGACTCTTCGTGAGTGAGGAACGGCCGTATCTCGGCGGTGTACTCGGTAACGGTCCCGTCTTCGGCTTCTATACGGAAGCCCGGCATCCCATCCGCGAACGGATGGGTGAGATCGACGAAACTCATAGACATACCAACGGGCGTCTCGACGTAAACGTTAGAGAGCCGTCCGGCTCTATCGATTCCACTCACGCCCCCTGCTCGGCTGACTCGTGATGATCACGCCCCTGTATTCAGCACGCTCCGGACGAAGTATCAACGACAGAGGCTTTCGACAGCGCCCTCGTTCTCACTCACCGACTCGGGGACGCGTCCACGGACGACAACTGCCGCGTAGGCTCCCTGTACTCACGGCCCCACGTCAGAGATAGAGCCGCACCCGACACCCGCGGAGGCGACGGGTTTTTGCCACCGGCCGTCACACCCCCACGCATGGAACACGCGCCGTCGGACTCGCTCGACGTCGAACTCGTCCTCGCCCCCGTCGACGGGAGCGAGGAGTCCGCGCTCGCCGTCGAGTACGCCGTCTCCATCGCCGAGCAGTACGACGCCTCGGTCCACGCCGTCTACCTCCTCGGTGAAGAGGTGGTCCGCGCCATCGAGGACGGGACCATCGACGAGGAGAGCGTCGTCGGCGACCACGAGGCGTTCATGGACAACGTCGCCGCGTACGCCGCCGAGAACGACGTCCACATCTCACACTCCACCGCGTTCGGCTTCTCCACCCGGGTGAAGACCCGCCATCCCGGGAGCGCCATCCTCGACACCGCCGAGGACGTCGGCGCGGACTTCATCGTCGTCCCGCGCCAACCGGTGACCGGTGACCCCGGCGAGGTGCTCGAGAAGGCGGCCGAGTACGTCCTGCTGTACGCCTCACAGCCGGTCCTCTCCGTTTGAGCTCTCAGTTCTCCGTCTCTCCGTCGAGCGCCTCCGCGACTCGGTGTAACAGCGCTTCGAGCCGTGGCCGCTCGACTTCCCACCGTCTCGTGTGGTGTGCCCGTGCCAGCACCCGCTGTATCGCTTCGAGGTGTGCGGGCTCGAACCGCCGCGTCCCGTCGTCGAGTCGCTCGAACGCCTCGCGGACGGGGCCGGTGGGCACCTCGCCCTCACCCGTCCCCGTCCGCTGGAGGTGGGTGTGGAGGACGTCGTGGAGCGTCCACGCCTCCTCGTGGGTGAGCGATAGCGACTCGACTGATACGGGCGGTCGTTCTTCGGGCACGGCCGGGTCCGGTTTGCACCGCGAGCGTGATGAATGTTACCAATAGACAGCTAGCTCACGGGGCCCACCCCCTCCCGACGAGTATCACCCGTGAGAACCCATCCGACAGCGATTCGTACCCCGTGGTCGTCGCTCCGGTCCGTGTCCCCCGCGTCCCTCCCCTCCCATCTCCGACCGACCCGTCCGCTCGTGGCGGCGTTCGCCTCGCTCACCGCCGCACTCGTCGTGGTGGTCCTGTGGCGACGCGTCGTCACCGAACTCCTGACCGCGAGCCTCGTCTCCGTGCCGCGGTCCGGCGGCCTACTGGTCGACGTGCTGGTGACGGACGGCCCGTTCGTCGTCGGTGTCGTCGCGCTCGCCGTCGCGTACGCCGTCGCTCGTGACCTCGAGGTGGGACTCGCACTCCCGTCGGCGTCGGATGCGGCGCGCGTCGTTCTCGCCGTCGCGGTTCCACTCGTCGCCGTCGGCCTGACGAAACTCGTCGGCGTGTTCGACGACGTCCCGTACGGCTCGCTCACGAAGACGGCGTACGCCGCCGACGCGCCGGTGTGGCCGGTGGTCGTCGTCACCGGACTCGGCCTCGTCGTCGGCGTTCCGGTCGTCGTCGCCGTGTGTCAGGTGCTCGTGCAGGGGAGCGTCCAGCGAGCCGTCGACGGCGACGCGGCGCTCGTCGTGACGGCGCTGGTGACGGCGTTCGTGATGGTCGACACCACCGGTCGGCTGACGCCCGTGCCGGAGGCGGGGAAACTCGCCGCTCTCGTGGCGTTCTCGCTCCTCCTCGGCGTCGGCCTGTACGGACGAGAGCGTATCGCCGCCGAGTGGGTCCGGGACCTGGCGTCCCTCCCGGCCGCGCTGTTCGTCTGCGTCGTCTTCCTCGCGGGTCTCGTCGGGGTCGGCTCGGTCACCGGCGGCCTGTTCGCCCTCGCCCAGCTCGTGACGTTCGGTGTCGCGGCGTACGCGTACGACCGGAGCGGGTCGCTCCTGCCGCCCGCCCTCGCGTACGCCTGCCTACAGGTCGCCAACACGGCCGTCGTGTACGGCTTCGAGGCCGGCGTCCGGCACTGGTGAAGACCCGCGGACCCCACCTGCGGCCGTCGGCTACTCCCGGAGGTCCTCGTCGGCCGGTTCGGCCCAGGGGTCGTCCGCGGAGACGGGTGACAGCGCGTGGTCGAGTTCCGCCTCGGTGTAGTCGACGTCCGACAGCACCATCGCCAGCCGTTGCCAGCGTCTGCTCTCCTCGCCGTCCGTCTCGGGGCCGACCCGTGCGCCACGGGTCTTGAAGAACCGGGTCCCCCGCCCCTGGCGGGAGCCCTCGCCGGTGTGCTGGTCGAATATCACGTCGTACGGCCCGCCCGGTTCGAGGTCAGCGACGGGGAAGTCGACCGGTGGCTCTTCGCCCGCTTCAGCCTCGGCCCGCCGCTCGGCGACGAGTCGGAAGCACTCGTCGGCGTTGGCCGACTCGCGAGACGAGCGGGCGCGTGCACACGCGAGCGCCGCGTGAATCGCACAGAGTCGCCCCTCCCACGAGTCGGGCTCCCACCGCTCCGTCGCCAGTTCCTCGTACCGTGCGACCTGGAGGGCGACGTCCTGGCCCGCGCGGAGGTCCTCGACGACGTAGAGGTTCAGCCGGTCCCAGAGGTTCCACGCGTACCCCGAACGGGCGAGTTCCCACGCGGCCCAGGCGGCCACGCGTTCGTCCGACCGGCGGACGGCCTTCTGGAGGAGGCTGGAGACGTCGTACCGGTTGTAGCCGCCGTTCGTCTCGTGTGCTCCCTTCTCCTCGCCCTCGTCGGTCGTCCCCTCCCGCGCCTCCGGCGGCGTCTCGGTGTCGAGGCTCCCGTCGGCCCCGAACGTGGCCTGTCTGTCCTCGGTCATACTGGGAGGGAAGACGAGCACGTGGACGAGTGTTGCGGTCTCCACACACCCGTCGCGGTCAGCCGTCGTCGCCGTCCCCGCGGGGGGACCCGTTCAGCCCAGTCGGATGGTCATCTCCAGTTCGAAGCTCTCGGCGTCGCTCGTCTCGAACCCGGTGTCCTTGTAGAGGCCGACCGCCGGCTTGTTCCACCGTTCGACGGTGAGCCACACCTTCTCGACGCCCTCCTCGCGACCGTAGCCGAGGAGCGCCTCCATGAGTTTTCGGCCGATGCCGGCGCGCTGGTACGCCTGGAGGACGAAGATGGCGAGTTCGTACGCGTCCCCGTCGGGGACGAGCGTCGCGTGGCCGGCCGCCGTCTCGCCGTCCCACGCGACGACGTTCAGACAGTCCTCGTCGAGGATGTTCGAGAGCCACGTCCGGATGCGCTCGGTCTTTCCGGGCGGGATGCCCTGTGCCCGGTCGGCCGGGTCGAACGCCTCGTACATCTCGACGAGCGCCTCTTCCTCCTCGTCGCTCCCGTCGTAGGCTCTGATCGTTATCCCGCGCTCTTCGCGGTCCTCGAACGTGACCGGCGGCGGCGCGAACGCCTCGGCCGGGTCGTCGGGGTAGATTCGTTCGCTCATTATCGGACCAGTGAGACCGTCACGTGTGAGTTGAGGAGGACGAACTCCGCGACACTCCCGATGCGAATCTTCCCCATCGGACTCGTCTCGCCGCCGCCGAGGACGATCTTGTCGAAGTTCCCGGACTCGGAGAGGTCGACCAGGGCGCTCCCGGGGTCGCCCTCGAGGTGTTGGACCGTCGCGTCCAGTCCCGCCGCCTCGAGGACCTCCCGCACGCGGGCTTCGACCTCGTCGGGCGAGCGGTCCGACGCGGGGTTGTCGACGATGGCGACCGTGAGGTCGTCACCGGCCTCGCGCGCACGGTCGACCGTCTGCTCCAGCGCGTCGAGGGAGTCGTCCGCTCCCCCGATTCCCAAGAGTACCTTCATGCGTGGCGCATCGACGGCCCGGGAGAAAAAGCCGTGGGGCGCGCGGCGGTACCGCCGTGGGCGCGCGGCGCTTCAGCCTACCAGCACCGCCCGCGCCATCCCGAGGAAGACGAGGAAGCCGAGGACGTCCGTCGCGGTGGTGATGAAGATGGTCGCCGACGTCGCGGGGTCCTCGCCGAGTCGGCTGAGGACCAGCGGGATGAGCGTGCCGAAGAAGCCCGCGATGACGAGGTTCACCACCATCGAGACGCCGAGGACGAGGCCGAGGAGCGGGCTCTGGTTGAACACGGTGGCGATAATCGCGACGAGCGTGCCGGTGATCGCGCCGTTCGCCGCACCGGCGACCACCTCGTTGAACACCGCCCGGCCACCCGTCGGGAGCGACACCTGTCCGAGCGCGATGCCGCGGACGGTGACGGCCATCGACTGGGTCCCGGCGTTGCCGCCCATCCCGGCGACGACCGGCATGTAC